>JBGTGG010000310.1:0-44483 GCA_041746855.1 Cyclobacteriaceae bacterium
CTGAAATTCGATGATGAACAATACACGACAACATCAGCTATGGAATATCCATGGCCAATGCCAACGACTCATCGAATTATCAAATACGGAAAACCTGAAAGAGAATAGTTACTTCACCCGTTCGAATAGGGGGTGAATATAAGGGAAGTGGAGTATTGGTGGGAAGGAGGTTTGAGAAGACAGGAACCTCAATAATGGGAAGGAAAGCAGTTGCTTGTTCAACGACTACTTTTAATGCTGAACTTTGAAAATCGTCCTGAATATTTAAGGATTGAAATTCATT
This sequence comes from Cyclobacteriaceae bacterium, assembly GCA_041746855.1. Taxonomy (GTDB): domain Bacteria; phylum Bacteroidota; class Bacteroidia; order Cytophagales; family Cyclobacteriaceae; genus JBGTGG01. The sequence continues at coordinate 284 of JBGTGG010000310.1, forward strand.
GGCACAACACGGAATAGAATCAATACTTTGATCATGTTGATGATCGGAATGATGGGCGGGTATTTCCGGCATCATGCCACAACTCAGATCGGTATGGCCTAACATCACTTCGGTACCCATAGCATGGCCACCACAAAAGTGGGTTCCCATCGCAAACCCAAGGTTGCTGCACAGGAATACAAAAGCCAGAATGAATGATGCCAGTCGTTTCATACAGTGCAAATGTACGTAAAAAGTTACCGTTTTGATTCAAAGGATTAAAATTGTTTGTTTTTGAACCCTCTAAGAGGATTTGATTATTCCTTAGCTCAACCCCATTTTTTCAACCAATGCATGATGACCCTGCAATTGTAACCTCCATACAAGGAGAACTGCGATGCAACGGTAAGGGTAGTAGCCAACTGGTTCCTCATTTCAATTTTGTTTAACGTTTTGGGTTGGTCTGGAGCATAATTATCTTGGACGGGTACAGACTCCAAGATTCAGTTGGGTACTGTTGAAATTGGAGAAAGAAAAGGGGCGATCAAAACCGTTTATTAAAATCCTGTTGATTTATACTATAATAATGATTATACTGAATTTTATTTTTACCCTCAAGCCTAGACTATGCCCTCTATCTTTACTGATTTTGAATACGATATCTTTGTTAGCTATCGACATAATGATAATAAATATGATGGGTGGGTAACGGAGTTTGTAGCGAAGTTAAATCAGGAATTGGATGCAACTTTAAAAGACAAGCTTTCCATCTATTTCGATAAAAACCCAAAGGAAGGTCTTCAGGAAACGCACCATGTTGACCAATCTATCCAAGAAAAGATCAAGGCGCTTATCTTTATTCCCATCATATCGCAAACCTATTGTGATACGAATTCTTTTGCATGGAAACAGGAATTCAAAGTTTTTAGAAAGGAATCTGAAAGTGACAGAATAGGAAGTACAATAAAACTTGCCAATGGGAATTTTGCTTCCCGCATACTTCCCATAAAAATCCATGACATCGATATTGAAGATGTAAAATTGTTGGAGAGTGAATTGGCAGGAAGCCTTCGCTCCATTGATTTTATTTACAGGGATGCTGGTGTAAACCGTTCCTTGCGTCCTGTTGATGATGATCTGGAAGCTTCCAAAAGTCCGATCCTTTATCGCAATCAAATCAACAAATTGGCAAATGCAATTAAGGAGATAATCCAGGGCATAAAATCAAAAGAGCACGGTGAAGTTCTGCCGACAAGCCATCAAACCCTTACTGCGCGACAGATTCTGCCCTCCACGTTTTCCACATCTTTGCCTTCTGGTATAAAAGTACAGGTAATTGATCGTCAGCGCCCGAGCATTTATCTCGCATGGACTTCTGGTGATCTAAAAGAGCAACGGGAGGAGATGGCCATCATTTTACAAAAAGCAGGATTTAATGTTTTACCGGCTATTGATTGTCCTGCCGATGATGATAATTTTAAGAGCAAAGTTATAGCGGAGATTGATCGTTGTACGTGTTCGCTGCACATGTTGAGTGGCGAGTTTGGAAGGCGGTTTGAATCGGATGAGGAAATATCTTTTCCGCAATTCCAGTTTTTGGAAGCCAGGAAAAAGCTGGATGCTTCGGAATCCGGATTTAATACATTTGTTTGGCTGTATCCTACTGCTTCTGAAATAAAGCCAGCTCAGCAGAATTTTGTAAAGTTTATCAGAAACAACATCACCCGAAACATGATGTTTTCCAATAGCCCGGGGGCAATGCAATTAGTGGATGATATCCGGGTGGTGATGATGAAAAAGGATACTGCGGTTTTCGATTCGAAGGACACCGATATATTCTTCATCTTCAACCAGCAGGATGAACATGATGCAACGATCATTACCGACCAATTAAGCCTGGAATATCCGGTAGAGATTATGAATATACTTCCGGATGGTGAAGATCAATACAGGGAGATTAGTTCTCAACAAATTCCGAAGAGCAAACTTGCTGTGGTATATTTTAAATATGCAGCAGATTGGGCACTACCATTCATCAAGCAGATATGGAAGGAAGTAGGAGGAGCTTCTTCGCCCACTCATTTATTTTTAGTTGGAGAGGATGATCCGAGAAGTAATCTTGCGCGGAATTTCAAGGCGCCAAAAGTTGTATCCACCATAGTCTCTAAAGATCATGTTTCTGAGGAAGTAAAAAAAGTCTATACTACTGTTATTAATCTGAAGTAAGTGTTCGAGAGCTATCAAATATGTCCGTACACTGGCTTACGCTCTTTTACAGAAGAGGAGTCCCTTTATTTTAAGGGACGGGATGAGCATATTCAGGAGGCCACCCTGCAACTACAAAAGAATAAATTTTTAATGCTTACCGGAGCATCCGGGGATGGAAAATCCTCGCTGGTGTATGCGGGTATTATCCCAAATGCACGTGCTGGTTTTTTGAAATCCCGCTACAGTAATTGGCGTGTAGCTGATTTCCGGCCAGAGCGCGATCCGCTTCGAAACATAGGTAAAGCCATTGCGAATGCATTGAATATTGAACATGCATCAACCGTGGACGCTGAACTGCGCCATGGGTTTTCTGCCCTGGTGGATTTGTATAAAAATTCAAAATGCTTTGTTGATACCGATTCGAATGAATGGAATAATGCAAGCGAACAAGAACGCTTGCCCCTTAAACGAAGCGCCTGTAATTTGATTATCCTGGCCGATCAGTTTGAGGAGTTTTTTACGAACCCTGAAAATTATCACAGAGGAGTCCCCTCACCAGATTCAAGTTTGGTATTGAATATATTACTAGAGACTGCGCGTATTGCGTTTGAAGAAGACTTGCCCATCTATGTGGTTTTTACCATGCGTTCGGATTACATCGGTCAATGTGCTGCCTTTCGGGGTTTGCCGGAATATATAGGATTTTCTCAATTTTTTGTACCACGGTTGAATCGCACACAGCTCCAAAATGTAATTGAAGAGCCAGCGCTATTAAGTGGAAATAAAATTACACGAAGGCTAACCGAGCGCCTTATCTATGATCTTAAAGAAGGAGTGGATCAATTGCCCATTTTACAACATACCTTAAACCAGATTTGGGTGGTCGCCAATAATGGTCAGGAAGAAATGGACCTTGTGCATTATGCGATGGTGGGTGGGGTAAGTAAAAACGAACTACCGGATGATCAAATTAAAAAATTTGAGATATGGTTTGAGGAATTGCAACCCGTTATAAAAAAGTGTTATCTCCAACCAAGCTTACAAAATGTGTTGGACACGCATGCCAACATCATGTACGAAGAGGCACATGAGTATTACCTGTCGAAAACGGGAAAGCAGATTTCAGCGGAAGATTCAAAATCAATTATAAAAACCACTTTTAAGTGTCTTACTAAAATTGACCAGAGTAGGGCGGTGCGAAACCGAATGACACTGGAAGAAGTACATCATGTTCTTGGGCGCGAGGATATTTCCCTTGAAGCAGTTGGTTCGGTAGTCACGATTTTTAGGGAACCGGGAAATACATTTGTTCGTCCATTTATTTTACATGAAGGGGATGCAACCGCGTTAAAAATGTCGGATATCCTGGACATCACCCATGAGAGTTTAATACGGAACTGGCGCTATCTTGAAAGTTGGGCAGCGGAAGAACATGATAACTATTTGGTTTATTTAGACTTTGAGCAACAACTCAACAGGTGGGTAACCAGTGGAAAATCAAATGACTTTTTACTACCCATAGGACCCCTTACATATTTCGAAGACTGGTACAATCAGGTGAATCCGAATGCCTGGTGGATTGCGCGGTACCTTCCGCACGATACAAATCAAAAAGTGAAATTGAGGGAGGCCGAAAATACGTTACGGAATGCTCAGGATTTTTTAAGAAAGAGTGCCCGGAAGCATACGGTAACAAGGACTGTGATGCGGTATGGGCCTAGACGGATAGCAGCTGTCTTTGCGCTGGTGGCCATCCTTACGCTTAGTGCGTTTGGCATTCGTAATTATATGCAACGGCAAGACAGCTATGTCTTAAATAATGTAAAGCAACAGGCGTTTGCAATGGCGAACAATGATAAAATGGCCGTGATGTTCAACACGCCTTTGTTGATGGAGTTCATTAAAACTGGTGGACTTAGCATTACAGAAGTTGCCAATGAAATTGAGGATCCGCTTCAGCGTGTAAACATTGTCAATGCGATGGCAACGGTCTTAGTGATGCAAGGCCGAAATGAACCCGAAGAAGAAATTTATAAGAGCCTTTTTATCACAGACAGTTTATTGGCTGCGGTGCCTTTGCCAAAGGACATCGGCACAACCGAGAAATATCTTAAAGAAATGATTGACCTTCGGATGGCTGCAGGTTTTGCCTATCAGTATAATCCCAATCCGAAAATTAAAGAGATTGTAGATCGAAATGCAAAGCGGTTAGGACAATGGGTCAATCAAATTATAAAGGAACAGCCTACCGGCTTTTCTGAAATTAAAATGTTGTCGCTTGGCCTGGAAGTGGCCATCAACAATAAAATGTTTTCGAAATCGGAAATCACCACGCTCCTGGAGATTCTTTCTCCATTTGAAAATAAAGATCAAACCAAATGGGTAACCGAAAATTTTCAGCGTGATAAACTTCAATTACGTGGTGCGCAAGACTATGGATCCAAATTCAATGGTCTGTATCAGGAACTTGCATACCTGTATGCCGCGAATGGAAATGCTGCTATGGCGTTAGCGTGTATGGATTCCGTATTGGCCTACAATCAAAACTATTTTCAGGGTGACTACGCAACGTTTATCGACAATGCGAATAACGTAGCGATGGTTTTTTATACTTACGATCATGATGAAGCACTTGATCAATTTGTTGCAGGATATTGCCAAAAGAAAGGGACTACACCAGTAGACTTATATTGGCGATTGGTTTCACGCATGGTTTCCGATAATGGTACGAATGGAAACTTCAGTTTTTATCCCGGTGAATACTATAGTAATTTAAATGTTGTATTGGCTTCGGATCAAGCCATTACCTATTTTTTCGAAAAGTTAAGGACGGCCATCGGCTTGCTTCAAAATCAAGACGAGCGAAATTTTGGTGTTGCCATGGCGTATAAAAATGAAGGTATTATCAATGCCATACGCTACGAGATGCGAATCAATGTTGAAAGACCAACGCAAATTGATCAGCAGTTTGCACAAGCGATAGCGTATTACACTCAAGTTTCAGCATCCTTCTTACTACAGCCACAATCTGTAGTGACGAATACGATTACTACGTTGGCAACGATGCCACGAAGTTTCCAATTCTTATCCCCAGATTATCGGGTACCATTCCACCCGTTTGAATCTCGATTGTTCCTATCATTTTATAACTCAGCTGCTTTTATTCAATACATTCTTGAGCAAAAGAAATTTGACCTCCTATACAAGGATGAAGATTTAAGGTACTTTGAAATGTGGTTTTCTGATTACCATGCTTCCATGTTCTCAGGAGATTTTATGTTGCGTGATCCCATGTCCTTTAATGTTTTGCACTTGATCTATCGGAAATTGGATGATCGAAATGCCCAACAGGTGGCGAATTTAAATCCCTTATACCTTCACTTGGCCAATCGCGCATTTGATTTGGACAGCATTGATCTAGCCATGGAGGTTTATAAAAAAATACAACCGGATAAACTATTAAACTCTTTTCGGTACAGACCCAATACATGGATGAATGGCTATTCCTTTGAGCTTGTTGCAAAAGCTGTGGCCAACCTGGCCGCTCAAAATGATTTTGAAGAAGCCTACCGCATTATGACACCTTTTCGAAAAGAAGTAAATCGTTCATCATTATATGGATATGCTGCGCAGCTAGTAGCATGGGATATGGATAAAAAAGAAGTAGCCATCCGCCTATTGGATTCCGCAAAAGTGGAAATGAACAAAAACAAGAACCCAGCAATTTTCCAACCTAATCGGCATCAGGTTGCAATCGCCTTGTATATGGTTGATCCCAAAAACAATAAGGAAGAAGCGTACCGCGCCATAAAAAATTCATTTAATAAATACGAAGCCATCAGTAAATTCTCATTGGTGGATAATTTTTTGGGTGATCCGTTTAAAGGGTATCAACAAATTCCACAGAATATATCAGGAAGTGATCAAGCTGGTTATTTGACACGCTTTATGCAGGGGTATACAGCAAGGGATTCATACCCGGAATGGAACAAGTATTCGCACAATGAGTTTATGGCTGTTCGTAGGTTTTTACCTTATGTAAATGAAGATGAGTAGTTCGTCCACAATATGTCCTTATACCGGTCTACGTTCTTTTACGGAGGATGAAAGCATCTACTTCAAAGGTCGTGATCCACAGATTGATCAACTATCTTCTTTACTTGAGAAGAATAAGTTTTTAATGGTAACGGGTGCTTCTGGCGAAGGCAAGTCTTCTCTGATCTATGCAGGCTTGGTGCCAAACGCAAGAGCGGGTTTCTTCAAAGCGAAATTTAGTAATTGGGTAGTAGCTGATTTTCGTCCAGAAAGAAACCCGGTGGGGAATATGGCTACTGCATTAGCTGATAAACTAGGATATCCAAAATCCACTGTCACCACTGAGTTACAAAGAGGGTTTTCCTCGTTGATCGATTTGTACACGAATTCCCCTTTTTATATTGCCGATGAGGAGTTGAAGGATGCTACAATAATTCGAAAAAGGGAGGCTGCCAATTTAATGATCCTGGTTGATCAATTTGAAGAGTTTTTCACCAATCCTGAGAATTTTTTCAACGAAGTGCCCTCACAGGATTCACAAATTGTAGTAAACCTTTTATTGGAGACAGCGCGGATTGCTTTGTCTAAAAATATTCCCATTTACATTGTTTGTACGATGCGCTCAGATTATATCGGGCAATGTTCTGCATTTCGTGGATTACCCGAGTATATTGGTTTCTCTCAGTTCTTTGTACCGCGGTTAAAACGGAAAGATCTCAAACAAGTAATTGAAGAGCCTGCTATTCTTAGTGGAAACCGTATCACGCAGCGCCTCATTGAAAGAGTAGTGTATGATTTGTCGGATGGCATCGATCAGTTGCCTATTTTACAACACGCCATGAGTCAAATTTGGCTTGCTGCTGCTGGTGAAGAGATGGACTTGATCCATTATGCGATGGTGGGCGGAATGGCAGTTGAGGAATTGCCGGATGCGGACCACAAACAATTTAATACATGGCTTCAAAAGCAACCTGAATTCCGGAAGCGTTATCACACCCAACCGGGGTTGCAGAAAGTTATTGAAATACATGCAAGCGTTTTGTATGAGCAAGCCTGGGAACGAAGCCGATTGGAGTCAACGAATAGTGACCTTTCAAACCAGGAAGCTAAACGTATTGTGGCGATAACATTTGCATGCCTGACCAAAATAGACAACAGTCGCGCAGTGCGAAATCGAATGACCCTACGGGAGATTACGGAAATTGTGAACCAACCGGGAATAACAACCAAGGAAGTTGGTTCCGTCATTAACATCTATCGCGAAGATGGCAACTCTTTTATACGACCGTTTAAGACAGACGGTCCAACCTCGCATGAGTTAACACCCGATACTGTACTGGATATCACACACGAAAGCCTCATCCGGAATTGGAACAAATTAAACGAATGGGCGGCTACTGAATTTGATTTTTATTCCACTTATCTCGATTTAAAAAAACAATTGGACCGTTGGATAGCAAGTGGAAAAAGTTCATCGTATCTCTTGCCCATCGGCCCGCTCTCTTATTTTGAAAATTGGTACCAAGAATGCAAACCTAATGCAGGCTGGATAAAACGGTATACAGAAGTAGCACCCAAAGCAGAAGCATCAAACCAAACGGCCTCAAAAATCCTTACGGATATTCAAGGGTTTTTGAAGCGAAGTGCACGAATGGTAATGGTTACCCGTGCTTTTATGAAATACGGTCCGCAGCGCATTGCTTCGGTATTTGCTATTATTATCATGATGGCGTTGAGTGCTTTTTACTGGTATGATGCTGAGCAAAAACAAAATGATAAGGTAGTAGAGAAGGTACGGGGTGAGTTGGCTGTTTTGGTAAAGAGCGAAGAGGTCGGTACGCAATTTAAGGCGTTTCATATTTTGGTAAGCGAACGACTGGAGCCGGGTTTTATACAAAACTATTTCACAAACTTGGCAGGGGAGGAAAGAATTAGTCAGGCCACAGAAACCTATAAACAGCTACTCGAAATTAATAAGAAAGACAAGAGTGCAACTAAAGCTGCATTAGTGGATATTATTTTGCGGGAATTTGAAGCACAAAACCTAAACGTATCAAATGCTTCCTTTCTGCTTGGTGAAGTAAATAAGTTAATAACCCAACTAGCGTATGATGAATACTACAATCCATCACCGCAAGCCCAAGCGAATTTAGTTCGGGCTACACAAATAGGATATTCGTTGGTAGCCGAGATATTAAAAGACAAGGCATCGTATCAGGTTTCATTAGGTACAGAAATGAATTATGCGATACAAAATTGGCTTACCTTCGGAGAAGTAGATGCTAATAAGATTCAAGCCTTACTTAATATCCTTTCACCAATAGGCGGAGGCAAAGAGATTTTTCAGATTTATTACCCGAAAGGGAGTTATGAAATCAATGGACGCGTGCCCAATGATTATAACGGGGGCTATCATACAGTGGCCTCGTTGTATGCAGCCCTTGGTGAAGTAGATAATATAGTATGGTGCTTTGATCAAATGCGAAGTACAGGGCAAGATGAGTATTTTATTGGTAGCTTATTCAACAATTACAATCATGTACTGGGAATACTGTATCAGTTTGGATATGGGGAAAAACGAAAATCCATGATTGATTGGCTGGCTGCCAACTATGAATCGGATACACCACTTACGGTTCATCGTAATTCATTTATTCGTGCGGGCTACATTAGCCATTTGTATATCATCAATATAGAAAAGAATAGTTTACGATCATACAAAGGTTATTTCTATCCCAATTTGTGTTTAGCAGACCGTGCCGTATTTGAAGGGTTGGCTGCAGGCTATGAACAGGAAATACTAAAAGTAGCTGATGTAAATGAGCGCAACTATTTGCTTGCACTAAACTACAAGCGAAAAGCGATGTTTGAGGATAAATATAATTTTGATCGGGAGATTAAAAGCGATACCACTAAGTTGAACAAACTTTTGGCGCTGTCCATCGAACATTATCGAAGGATTGATCCACAGTACCTACAAGAAACAGTTCCTGTTACACTTCCTTATTACCGGGATGGTGTTCGTAATCGTGAGATCAAGCGGAAACACATGTTGCTATATCCGGACTATATGGATGGTTGGTTTAGCAATACGTATCATACCGATTTGTTTTTTCAGTATTTGCATACCAATAATTTAATTGAACAATTGTTTACGGAAACAGAAGATCTTGACCTCCTTCACTTGTGGTTGGCCAAAGCATACGAAGTTCAACCGTTTGCTCAGGATATTACTTTTGATAATGATTATTCAATTACAGTGCAAATATTGATGTCTATTCTTTCCGTGGTTGATACGCATGCAAAAGGAAAAGATTTTGACCGAAACTTGATTTACTTACTGTTGGCGAACAAAGCCTTTTCATTGGGTGATCAGGAAACAGGATTTAAGTATCACGCTTTGTTTGATCAATCTTCAATAAGTCGTTCTTCTGATCGCTATGAATATCTGGAGAAGACTTTCTTCTTTAATCAAATGAAAGATTTGTGTATGCAGCTGGCCGGGGTAGGTGCATATACCCAAGCGGAGCAACTAGCAGAAAATTTTGAAGTCGAGCACGAGAAAGTTTTTGCCTATCTTTTTATGGCGGATCAGATTTTTCAAAATGGTGATCCGATGGCTTTCGTTTACTTGGACTCAGCATTTAAAAAGGCGGAAGCGGTGGACATAAATCAATTTAATTTTGGGGCTTTCCAGTCATTGGATTTTCGATATAATATGCTTTATATCCTGGGGAGAATAGGAGGTAAGCAAGTAAATCAAAAAATGATGGATACCTATCGTGAATTTCTTGAAGGAGCAAAGCCCTATGCACTTTTCTTTATGATGCTTGGTATTGGGGATGAGGGCAATCTTTATCGTGCGTATGCATCCATTCCATCGACATTAACAGAAAGTGAGGATGTGATGACGCGTTTTGCAATCTTATTGCAGGCAGCAAGAAAAAGGGAAAACCTGACACGAAATGAATGGTCGCCCATGGATCGTTTTTTTATTCAGGATTTGTATTACGTATTTTATAAACCTGTATAATGAGACGTTATAACACACTCTATTACTTGCTGATTGTACTCCTGATCATGGGTACGTTCGCGTCTATGGCACAGAATGGGTATGGCGCGCATGTAATAGGATTCGTTTCAATAACCTTTGGTGTTTTGTTTTTACTGCAACTTTATCAGAGTTTCAGTTTAGTGCCCACCGTATCGGTTCGCCTAAATCAACTTGAGTTTCTTGGACTCGCTGCACTCAGCATCATCATGTCTTTTCGGGTGTTCTTTATTCACTTTGATTATGTCGAGCTCTTGTTTGTTGTGGGAGGTTGTATTGTTATTATCGCTTACATTATTCGTTTATGGCGAAGGTTGGTGGATCAAAAAGAAAAGAACATAAAACTTACGCTTTTGATAATATGCTATTATCTAAGTATTATCATATTTTTAGTTTCGATGGTAACGGTTCCTTTTACACCTTCATTGGCAGAACCTTTTGGTGTCGTTGGGTTTGGATTGCTGCTCCTCTTTTTTCTTCTGTCCCTGGTGTTCAATCCACTTGTTCTCATGGGTGAAAACACAACTTCCTTTAGATTGGTTACCCAGTTAAAAGATCGCTCCGTTCTTTTGTTGTCATTGTTTTTTTTATTTACGGTTTATATGGGCCTTACAAAAATTGAAGTCTTGCCGAAAATGTACTCAGATGAATTTCCGCAAGAATATTATGAGCTGATCAACCACGCTGAAATGGGATTGGAAAAACCCGTGGATGGAGTGTACAAGCATGAACGGTTCAAGGAATACTATGATTTGTTTGTGACACGCCACGGAAAAAGTACCCCAACCAAATAAATTAAGAGAGCTCACCTGAAGAGTATTCACTTATTGAAAAACAAGAAGGGAAGTGCACTTCAACACTTTTTTTTTAGGATACTTTTCTGAGATGGATTCCTGCAATCGCTCATTTTTCAATCAAGCGCTGGATATCTCGCGCCATCTAATCTCTTTCCTTACAAATTTAAGATTTTGATTTGTGTATAAAACAACGGTTGTCATTTTGAACGCTTAAAATTGAAACATTTCGAAATGGATATTCCAATGTTACGCGAATGTTAAGAAGCCCAATGTTAATATTATGTTACTGTTAAATTACTAAATCATTAATTGAATGTTAAGATATTATTAATTTCTTTGCCCAAGCTTTAGATATCAGTCATTTAAATACCTTAAAGTCAATCAGTTACAAATTGATCCGAATTTTATTTGGGATTAGTTTAGAAAAGTAAACTTATAAGTTGAGAAGGAATGTTTAAGAAAAATTTGATTTCGTTTTTAATACTGATTTTTTCCATCACCGGTACGAATGCGCAGCAAACATCAGATGAAAAAACTGAGTCCAAAGAACAAACTCCCCCACCAGCCAGAAAGTGGTTTGAGTCAATCAATATACGTGGGTACGTGCAAGCGCGCTACAATCGCTTACTGGAGACCAACCCTGATTTGAAATGTGAGCAATGTGATAAAAGTTGGGGAGATGATGGTGGATTCTTTTTAAGACGAACCCGGGTTATTCTTTTCGGGCAGATCTCGAAGCGTATCTATTTCTATATCCAACCCGATTTTGCCAGTTCGGCCTCCGCCACGGGCTTGCACTTCGTGCAACTGCGGGATGCGTACTTTGATATCGGATTTGACAACGACAATGAGTTTCGGGTTCGGGTAGGGCAAAGCAAGGTTCCCTATGGTTTTGAGAATATGCAATCAAGCCAAAACCGCCTACCATTGGATCGGAATGACGGCTTGAACAGTGCAGTCGCAAATGAACGGGATATTGGAGTATTCTTTTATTGGGCGCCAGCGGAAAAGCGCAAGTTGTTTTCTGATTTAGTGCGCGATGGCTTGAAGGGATCAGGTGATTATGGAGTCTTTGCTCTGGGTGCATACAATGGACAGACTGCAAATAAACCGGAATTGAATAACGAACTTCATGTGGTAACCCGCTTCACCTATCCAATGGTGTTGGGCAATCAAATTATCGAACCTGGAATTCAAGCATATACTGGCCAATATGTTATTCCCAATGAATTAGCGTTGGGGGTTAAAACCAATGCTGATCGAAACTACCTTGATCAACGTGCCGCTGCCACCTTTGTACTTTATCCCAAGCCCTTTGGTATTCAGGCTGAGTACACAATTGGAAGAGGCCCACAATATGATAAGGCAACTGATTCTATTGCGGTGAAAAATCTGCATGGAGGGTACGCTACCTTATCCTACATGATCAAAACAAAGGGGAATCAAATTTTTATTCCTTTCACCCGCGCACAATATTATAATGGAGGCAAAAAGCATGAATTGAATGCGCGTAGTTATAATGTTACCGAATTTGAATTGGGAATGGAGTGGCAGCCATCTAAATTTTTTGAATTGGTAGTGATGTATACGCTTTCTTCCAGAAGATTTGAAGATTCACTGAAGCCAAACAATTTACAAGAGGGGCGTTTGCTGCGATTGCAGGCACAGATAAACTTCTAGTCTGTAATTTAGTTCGAGGTCAGAATTTAACATTGGGATAATATTGGTTCCCCGTTAAGGGACTGGTTTTCACTTAGCTTTGTACGAAATTTAAGAATTAACAATATGCTTCGCATTTCAGCGTGTTTTTCAACGTTTGCTCTTTTCTTTACCCTTTTTGCTTGCGGATCAAATTCAACGGACTCCACAGTAGGTACACTCAGCGGAGAGATTAAAATTGATGGGTCCAGTACCGTCTATCCAATAACGGAAGCCATCGCTGAGGAATTTCGGGCAAGTTACCCCAAAGTAAGGGTTTCGGTAGGTGTATCTGGAACAGGCGGTGGGTTTCAAAAATTCTCACGAAATGAAACCGATATCAATGACGCCTCCAGACCTATTAAAGCGGGTGAGCAACAAGCTTGTAAAGACAATAACATAGAATATTTGGAATTGAAAGTTGCGATCGATGGCCTTGCCGTGTTGATCAACAAAAGCAATGATTGGGTAGATCATTTTACGGTTGAAGAACTAAAGAAGATTTGGGAACCTGCTGCTCAAGGAAAGATCACCAACTGGAATCAAATCCGGGAAGGATGGCCCGACAAGCCTTTCAATCTATATGGCCCTGGAGTTGCCTCTGGAACGTACGATTATTTTACAGAAGCAATTGTAGGAGAGAGTGGATCAAGCCGTGGTGATTATACCGCGAGTGAAGATGATAATGTCTTGGTACAAGGCATTGCCGGTGATAAAAATGCACTTGGCTTTTTTGGTCTAGCATATTACGAAGAAAACCATGATATGCTTAAATTGGTGGGCGTTGATAATGGCTCAGGTGTCATCTTGCCCACAAGCGAAACAGTAAAGGATGGAAGTTATTCACCCCTTTCTCGTCCGGTGTTTGTGTATGTGAACAGCGAAGCTGCCAAGCGGGAAGAGGTTGTCATGTTTGTAAATTTTTATTTGGATAATGCAGCCACCCTTGTTCCGGATGTTGGGTATATAGCCCTTCCTACTGAAGAGTATCAAAATGGAAAGTCTGCTTTTGCTACTTTCTCAAGCAAAAAAACGATCACGAAGAATTGATAGGCCTGGAACCAGGCAATGTTCAATAATCAACTTTGAAAAAGTACACCGAAAAAGTAATTGAAGGAGGGCTGGCGTTTAGCGCGTTGCTCACCATTTTAGTTACGGTTGGAATTATTTATGTACTCTTTTCGGAGTCGCTTTCTTTTTTTTCTGAAGTATCGTTGTGGGATTTTCTAACCGATACAGAATGGACTCCACTATTTACGCAAAAGCATTATGGCATCCTTCCGCTTTTAACGGGAACGTTGCTAACAACCGGTATTGCCATTGCAACGGCCATGCCTTTCGGTTTGATTATCGCCATTTATTTAAGTGAGTATGCTCCTAAAGGTTTACGGAAGCGTGTAAAACCGATGATGGAGATACTGGCCGCCATCCCTACCGTTGTGTATGGCTTTTTTGCGCTAACAGTTGTCACTCCCTGGTTGCAATCTTTTATTCCAGGTGTTGATACGTTCAATGCTTTATCTGCTGGATTGGTGATGGGGATTATGATCACGCCTATGGTTTCTTCGTTGAGTGAGGATGCCATGTTTGCTGTACCCAAGTCATTGCGTGAAGCTTCTTTTGGAATGGGAGCAACGCGATTTCAAACTGCCTTTAGAGTGATTGTCCCAGCTGCATCATCGGGGATTTTAGTTTCAATAATTTTAGCAATCGCGCGTGCTATTGGTGAAACGATGGTGGTAGCAGTAGCGGCTGGTCAACAACCTGTGCTCACACTTGATCCACGTCAGGGGGTTGAAACAATAACAGCATTCATTGTACAAGTAAGTTTAGGTGATGTTCAACATGGATCCGTTGAATACAGAACTATTTTTGCTGCAGGTATGACGTTGTTCATTTTCACTTTTGCGCTCAATCATATTAGTTACTTTATTAAGAAGAAATTCCAGGAGAAGTATGAATAGCCTAAAATTGAATCGGTTTATCGACACTGCATTTAAATATGTGGGCATCGGGTTCACTTCAATTTCATTGATTATACTCGGAATATTTTTATATAATATTATTACAGAAGGGATTGCACGCATTGATTGGGATTTTCTTACCAGTCTTCCGTCACGAAAAGCAGAAAAGGCAGGGATACTAACAGCTTGGACAGGAACCGCATGGATACTGGGATTAACAGCAATTATTTCTATCCCTCTAGGTATTTCTGCAGGAGTGTATTTAGAAGAGTATGGAAAGAAAAGCCGGATCGCTTCGATTGTGGAAGTGAACATTGCAAACCTTGCCGGTGTTCCATCTATTATTTATGGGCTGCTAGGGCTCGAGATTTTTGTGCGCATGATGAATATGGGCAGCAGTATTTTGGCAGGATCATTTACGCTTGCCTTGCTCATATTGCCAGTGATCATTGTTGCAACACGAGAAGCACTAAAGGCTGTTCCTAAAACTTTGCGTGAAGCTTCTTATGGTTTGGGCGCTTCCAAATGGCAAACGATTTGGTATCAGGTCTTGCCAGCTTCGGCAGGAGGTATTCTTACCGGAATAATCCTGGCATTGTCGCGCGCTATTGGTGAGACTGCACCGCTCATTGTTATCGGTGCACTGGCGTATGTTCCATTTGTACCACAAAGTCCGATGGACGAATTTACCGTGTTGCCCATGCAGATTTTTAATTGGATATCACGTCCGCAGCACGAATTTCAGGTGAATGGTGCCGCTGCGATTATTGTTTTGCTGGCCATCACCTTTGTAATGAATGGCATTGCGGTATACTTAAGAAATAAATGGCAAAGTCGTATAAATTGGTAGGGAATGAAATTTATTGATGTAAACGAGGTAAACGCTTTTTATGGATCCAATCATGTATTGAAAGATATATCGATGGAGATAAAAGAAAATACCGTCACGGCATTTATTGGTCCATCAGGATGTGGAAAGTCAACGTTTCTACGGATGTTTAATCGCATGAACGACTACATTGATGGATTTCGGAAAGAAGGCGATATCCGCATTGATGGAAAGGATATTTATAAGAAAAGTGTAAAGATTGAAGAACTTCGCCAGGAAATAGGAATGGTTTTTCAGAAGCCAAATCCATTTCCAAAATCCATTTTCGAAAATGCAGCGTATGGTTTGAAGATCATGGGGGTTCGCAATAAAAAGGAAATTCAGGAACGCGTAGAAAAATCTTTAAAGAAGGCTGCTTTGTGGGATGAAGTAAAAGATAAGCTGGATAAATCTGCATACAGTTTATCAGGTGGGCAACAACAAAGGCTGTGTATTGCACGGGCCTTGGCGGTAAAGCCTTCTATCATTTTGATGGATGAACCGGCATCCGCACTGGACCCGATTTCTACTTCAAAAATTGAAGAACTCATCACCGAATTGAAACTCCAGTATACAATCGTAATCGTTACGCACAACATGCAGCAGGCGGCACGCATTAGTGACAAAACTGCTTTTTTTTATATGGGTGAATTAATTGAGTTCGGTAAAACATCACAAATTTTTACAACACCCAAGAACAAACAAACTGAAAATTATGTGACTGGCCGCTTTGGTTAGTATATTTGAATATGGTAACACTGGACCCGGAATTACAAACACTGAAGGCAAACCTGCTTGAAATGATTGATCTTACTAAAGATCAATTAACGAAATGCTTGCATGCCATTGAAACAAATGACCTCAGTGCAACAAAGGATGTTATCAAAAAGGAAGAACGTATCAATAACCTGGAATTGGACATCGATAAGGATTGTGAAAATATTTTGGCACTGCATAATCCGGTGGCCACCGATTTACGTTTTGTTTTAGCTGCATTAAAAATCAGCGCAAATCTTGAACGCATTGGTGACAACAGTAAGAACCTGGCAGACTTTATCAATAAAAATATCAAAAAATCAAATCTAGCGATCCTTTCAAATTTTAATGTAAACAGGATGTTGCTGGTGGCAATCTCCATGATGGACGATATCCGTGAAGCCGTTCAACACGATAATGTTGAAATTGCAAAAAAGATAGCCAAGAAAGACGATGAGTTGGATGAGACCACCAAGAAGGCCTTAAAAGTTTCAACTAAACTTATCCAAGCCGATCCGAAAAATTCAACGTTGGTACTTAAGACCTATACCATTATCAGAAGACTGGAACGCATTGGCGATTATATCAAGAACATTGCAGAGGAAGTTGTGTTCCATCTTGATGCAAAGGTAATCAAGCACAAGAAAAGCAATTAATCCCACGTAGCGTTAAAAGGATTTTCCTGCTGTGTCATGCACCTGGTAAATAGTTCTTGATGCCTGTTCTTCATCCGGCACCATCCCCATATAGCCAAGTTCGTATTTCTTATTTTCCAATGCCAAAATGGATGAGAAGTAATCACTGGCACAACAAGCACCAGCAGGGGTGAGTGCATATATTTTCTTTAAGAATTCAACCTCCTTTCCTGTGGCTTTCTTTTTATCATTTTCTGACGGCACCAGTAATACAGATCCGGAGTGTAGACTGACGCGAATTTGTTCACCTTTAAGGGCAGCCCGTGCTGTATGGAAAATCGTAGGTAAACATTCCAATAAAAAATTGTAGGAGTCAAAGCCGAGAAGAATTTTTTTGGAATTGTTTTCAAATGTATTGGGAGTCAATCCGGTGCGATCAATGGCTTCGTTTAGTGCATTTAAAACTTTATCGAACACTGGTGCCGGCAGATGATCCAACTCAGTGTAAAACATAAACAAAATCGGTTGGTCCGGATCTTTGACAAAGTTTTTTTGTACGCTATTCTCAGCGGGTGTGTTTGATGTTGTAGCCGATGCATTAAAATCATCAGGGTTGATATTGATAATGTTGGAAGCATAGGGCCATAAACGCATTGCATCGCGCGTTCCGCCTCTTTTGCGCTTTAAATCAGCAGTGGAGAGAACCGTTATCAGAGAAGGTTCAGTGTGTTGCAATGAACCTCTCAAGACTGCCAAACCAAAAACAATTGTACTTAAGTATTGAAAAAAGTCATCGTTACCATTGTACGCCTCTTTAGTAATATACGTTGGTGGAAATTTTTCAACAAGCCGATGGAAACGATCAACCCATTGCTTTCCTGCAAACCCAATACTGGTCTCAATAAAATCGTACTGGTCAAACGGAAGAAACAAATTTACTTCCCCACCAGCTTCCTCCATTGCTTCCGCAAAAAGGATATCTCCACCACACGCCAGGGAACTATATCCAATCTGCGCATGATGTGTACGGATTGTGTTTTTAATCGCAGTCTTAATATCACCTTCAAGTCCTTCCGGAAAGCGTGGAGTGCTTCGACCAGGTGCATCAATCATATGACCTGTAAAGGAAACAATATTCGGAGGCTGAAACATTTTCAGGATATCCTTTGCTACCGTCATATAGTGGTTCAATAACCATAATTGATGATAAACACTCGTGATTTTGCCCCAATCTGTGCCCGCGCTTTTTCTGGCTTTCACAAAATAGTGGAGGGTCTTGTCTTTGTTCTTACTCAGCAACCAGGCTTCACCCAAGGTGGCAAGTTCCCAAAAGTCAATTGTGTCAGGATCAATACCGGTGATTACTTCCGAGGCAATCTCCTTGCTTTTTCTGGTCTGCATAAGTATCGCAGACATGGTAGCAGCATTAATACCAGTATAATAACTATTGGTTTTTGTGAAATTATCGAGATAGGTATCACGGGATAATTGAGCAAAAGAGGTTTGCTGATTCTTTTTGAAAAGTTCTTTGTACACACTTCCCAATATTCCGGCAGTTTCAGGATTTTCCGGATGGGAAGCCAACATAGGTTCTAAAATAGTTCGACTTGCTTCAGGGGTTCCTGATTTGGAAAGTGCAAGCGCATATAATTGGTTGAGCCGTAAATCGTCACTGGACGTTAATATTTCAGACAATTTTGCACGTGCCTCAAGATAGCGGCCCTGGTTTATAAGTTCTTCAATGTAGTGTGTATGGGCCAAATGTTCAATCCTTCAGTTTCTAAATTAAAGAATAAAAACTGCAGTTGCTAGGATAGTTTTTTTGTAAAGAATTCAATCGTCCGCTTCCACGCCAACGCAGCAGCTGCTTGATCATAGCGTGGTGTGGTGTCGTTTAGGAAACCATGATTGGCACCTTCATACATGTACACTTCGTATGATTTGTTATTTGCTTTCAATGCGGCTTCGTAAGCAGGCCATCCTGCATTGACCCGCGTGTCTAATCCACCATAGTGCAATTGTAATGGCGCCTGGATATTTGGCACCATTTCATCCGGAGCTTGCCCTCCATAAAACGGTACGGCTGCCCCCAAATCCGGTATGCGCACTGCCATCATATTGGCAATCCATCCACCAAAACAAAATCCTACCACGCCAACTTTTCCGGTGCTAAGCGTACTCTTCGATAAATATTCAAACCCCGCTATAAAGTCTTCCAACATTTCGGTGCGATCGCGCTTCGATTGCATCGTGCGACCTTCATCGTCAGTGCCGGGATAACCACCTAGTGGAGAAAGAGCATCGGGGGCAAGGGTAACAAAACCTTCCAGTGCTGCGCGTCTGGCAACGTCTGCTGTATGCGGATTGAGTCCTCTGTTTTCGTGAACAATTACAATCCCGGGCAACTTTCCTTTCGCATCTTTCGGTCTTGATAATTGCCCTGTAATTTTCCCGCCTCCTTTTGGTGATTCGTAGGTAATCATTTCGGTTACCAATCGCGGATCATCTTGGTTTACCAGGATTTTTGCTTTATAATCAGGCATCAGGAAACTGGCCAGTGCGGTTACGGTAACACCACCCACGGCAAAACCCGATAACCTTTCAAAAAAATCCCTTCGGTCGATGCGGTTGTGGGCATAGTCGTCATACAAATCGAATACTTCCTGGCGAATGTTTTCTTTCTTTAGTTCTTTCATCGGATCATCGTTTATGGTGTTGCCTGCTTATACAAGCATTAAGGTATAAACTAATTTTAAAATCAACAGGTGGATTTATATGGATGGTACTATTCTACAGTGACCTGCTCATTACCAAAAGCAACCTGGTCCCCAGGCCGGATTTTCTTCCTTCTTTGTGTTTCGACAACCCCATTGACGGTGACTTCCTGTTGATCGATCACTGCTTTTGCTTCACCACCAGTAGCAACCCAGCCTAATAATTTGATAAGGTTATTGAGTTCTATATACTCTTCCGCTTCGCGTAATTTGAATTTCTCCACACAGGTTTAATTTAAGTTGGATCTATAGGTTATCCGAATTGAGCGTAAAGATACCGAACAACGACAATGATTTCTACACTGCTCTTCAATGTATAATATATAAAACAAAAGCAAGGCTCTATTAACGGAAAAAGCCATCGAACAAAAGTAAGATGGCTTCTTATAAGGATAATCCGACTGCTCTTATGCGACTTAAGCTGGGATCATTGATAAACCAGCATCCGGATGGTTGTTCCTCTTTTCTCTATCACCTTGAAGGAACACGTGGCAGGTCAGTATAACCGTACCCACTGTTAGTCCAATCAAATTTGAAAAGAGGAAAATCCAATCACTGTTTAGATAGGCGTACCCAATGCAGTGGATTGAAATTACCGGGTGTTGATAATTTAATTTTCGAATGAACACATTGTTCCATATTGCTTTCCATCGCATACCGAAAGTATTCGTCCGATAGAAGGTCTTAAAGTATGGATGCAAATTCATTTTAAATATGTATCAACCCCCTGAACCTTGGGCCAAAATTTATTTAAGCTTTCAATTTTTCACTCGTTGCGTTGATGCCTTCTTTTGCAAGTTTCCTTCCATCTTCCGCTACCTCATCAACGGTTTGGGTAAAGCGGTCTTTCAATGATTGGATAGATTCTTCAGTGGTATCACGTAACGAATCCGCCAGTTTTCTAGCACGGTTGGAAATTTTGCGTTGTGTTTCTTCTCCACTTGCTGGCGCGAACAACATTCCTACTGCAGCACCAATAACTGCACCCGCCAATAGTCCTCCGATTAAATATTTAGTTTCCATAGTTGTAATTTTTTTACGTGTTAATTTATATGTTATACCATATGAAAAGATAGTGCCAATGCTGCGCAGTGCTTATTAATGAAAAAAAAGAAATATATATTAAAAGGTTGAGGAGACTGTACCCGCTTTGTATTGATCAACTGTGGAAATACTTCTACTGGCAATTAGCCCTAGAATTTTTATTAGCATCGAACAATTGATTTTTCCGGCTCAAAAAAATGACTGTGCTGGGAGAGGGTTACAGTTTTAAGCCCCTTTAAACTTTCAAAAATCGTTTGATGATTTTGGTATTGAAATTCTAAAAGCCTTTTTGAAACATTGTCCAAACCGGGACTTCCAAGCATTAATTCATAACACTGCAATGTTAGGGCATCTGCAATTTCAAAAGATTTCAATTGACTTAGAACCCCTTGCTCTTCAAATGAAGGTTTGGAATCATGCCAAAAAGTGTAAAGCGATCCCATTGTATCGGGTTCCTTTACATCCGAAAAGCGATCATGAAGCAAACGCAGTATGGAATGTGTGGAATCACGGGCATTGTCAACTTCCCGGTGCAACATTAATTTTAATAACATGTGCCCACATGCGTATGCACTTGTATTATATGCAGCAGCACGCTCCTTATGGATTTGGAGGATGTCAGAAAGATCTTGAATGAAAGGTCGATTTTTATTCATAAGGATATTTTCTCAAACCATGAGATAATTGTGCCAGTGGATACCTGTAAAATTCGTGAGCAGGGAAGGGTTGTTTTTAGGAAATGTTGAATGTTAGCCACACATCTTCTGAAGATGATGATTAAATTCTACAGAAAAAAGTAAATTTCTCAGTGCTCAGCAGCTGGCCAAAAAATGCTTACGGTATGGGATTTTTTATCATTCACAAGCGCTATCGAATTTTCTTTTTGTACCACACCATCAACTGAATACATTCTTTTGATTCCGCGTTCTAACACAATTTGATAAACCGTTTCCCGGAAACGGTAGGTGACTGTAAACGATTTCCAATCGCAGGGAACACACGGTTCAAAGTACAGCCTATCACCTTCTCTTTTTAAACCTAAGAATGATTCCAAAATAAGTTGGTACATCCATCCCGCAGAACCTGTGTACCATGTCCAGCCACCGCGACCGGTATGTGGCATCACACCATATACATCCGCTGCCATCACGTAAGGTTCAACTTTATAAACAGCAACCGCTTCTGGTGTTGTTGCATGGTTTATAGGATTTATCATCCGCAGTAATTGCTCTGTCTTTTCATGATCACCAAGTTTTGCGAAAGCCATAATCATCCAAATAGCTGCGTGACTATATTGGCCGCCATTTTCGCGTACTCCTGGAACATATCCTTTAATATATCCCGGCTCCAAATCGGAAGTACTAAAAGGAGGCTCCAATAATTGTATAATTTTCTTCTCCTGATTCACAAGAAACTTATTGGCCGAATCCATCGCCATTAATCCTTTTGCTG
Source organism: Cyclobacteriaceae bacterium (assembly GCA_041746855.1). Classification (GTDB taxonomy): domain Bacteria; phylum Bacteroidota; class Bacteroidia; order Cytophagales; family Cyclobacteriaceae; genus JBGTGG01. The sequence continues at coordinate 22,545 of JBGTGG010000310.1, forward strand.
GCTCAGCGCATTCCGACAGGATAGACCAGCTTTGTGAAATCGCATCAATTTTACATTCTTCATTTTTATTTGATCCGAGTGGCGTGCCATCGTCAAAGAAAGCCCGTAGGTACCATTCACCATCCCATGCATGCTTCTTAATGTTTTTCTTTAATTGAAGGGCTTGCTGTTCGCATTGGGTTACGAAATCAAAATCACCATACAGATCTGCAACTTTAGCAAAGCGGTTAAGAACATCATATAGAAAAAAAGCCAGCCATACGCTTTCTCCCTTTTTTTCTATTCCCACCATGTTCATCCCATCGTTCCAATCACCAGATCCCATTAAAGGCAAACCGTGCACGCCAAATTGCAAGCCATATAGTATAGCTTGTTTACAATGCTCATAGACGCTTGCCTGGTTTTCTGAATCAACAGGCATATCATAATAGGATTCTTCTCCTTCATTTAATTTTCTTCCTTCAATGTAAGGAACCATTTTACCGAGTATGGTTTCATCTCCGGTGGTAGTAACATACCGACTGGTAACAAATGGCAACCATAGATAATCGTCAGAGCATAACGTTCGTACCCCCCGACCAGCAGGTGGGTGCCACCAATGCTGAACATCTCCTTCTTTAAATTGCCGTGAAGCACAGCGTAAAATTTGTTCGTATGTTAAACTTGGCTGGGCATGCATTACTGCCAGTACATCCTGGAGTTGATCACGAAAACCAAAGGCACCACCCGATTGATAAAATCCACTGCGACCCCAGAGTCTACAAGAAAGTACCTGATACAATAACCATCCGTTTGCTAAAATATTGATGGAAGCATCTGGTGTTTCAACCTGAACCGATCCAAGTGTTTCTTCCCAGTAGTGGGTCACTTCTTTAAGGGACTGATCAACCGCTAAACGACCATTAAACTTTTGAATCGTTTCGTGTGCTTCGTGTAAATTTTTGCCTGCACCTAACTTAAAAGTAATGGTGCGTTGCTGGCCAGGATCCAATGTAAACGGTACCATGATGGCAGCACATGCATCCACGCCTGCACCTACCTTTCCCGAAAGGTGTGCCTGTTGCATCGCTTCGGGATTTTGTAGGTTTTTATTGCGTCCTATAAACTCTGTGCGATCGGCTGTGTAGGAAAAATCAGGATGATCAACTTGAAAGAATGTAACATACTGTGAAAAATCTGAACTGAATTTATTTCGGGCAATGAGTGCCCTGGTGGAAGTTTCTAACTCAGTGGTTATGTGTTTAATCGATTTGGTACGGAGTTCTCCCAATACCCACTCTACATATCCTGTTGCTGATAGCGAACGAATATGATCCGATTTATTTTCAATAGCAATCGTAATAAACTTAATAGGATCTTTGCCATCAACGTGCACGGTTACTTTGGTGCGGATTCCGTTTTCTTTATGTTCAAAATTACTGTAGCCGAATCCATGCCGGGCAATGTAAGTAGTATCTCCAAGCGTAGGAAATCCCATAGGCGACCAATAATAACCGCTCGCTTCATCACGGATATAGAATGCTTCACCGCACACATCTTGAATCGGATCATTTTTCCAGGGCGTCAATCTGAATTCATGAGCATTTTCAAACCAAGTATAGGAGGAACCACTTTCTGAAAGGATGGTTCCGAAATTCGGATTGGCCACCACGTTTGCCCAGGGTAATGGGGTGCGCGTTTCTTTCGATGTTTTTATTACATATTGCTTTCCATCCGGTGAAAAACCGCCACTTCCATTCGCATATTGCAAATCTTCATGAAGAATATCGGTTTGTGTTTTTTGTGGCGGAGTAACGGAGGGTACCAATTTCGGCACAGCTGCTTTGATTGCTTTGCTGTCGTTTACCTGGTCCGCGAGCGAACCTTTTTGATCGGATATAACTATTTGAGCAACTGTTTGAAGAAGAATGCGATCTTCAGTGGATACCTGATCAACAGGGCGCACAAAAATATGGCCGTGCTTTTCGGAAGTCACCTCGGTGCCGGCAGCAATAAGGCCGAGGATTTCATCTTGTAGAACTTGACGATACCCACCAGGGTCTTCGTTGAGTATAACCAAATCAACCGCAAGGCCTTGCATCTGCCAATATACTTTTGCTTTAATAAGCTGCTTAACAAGTAAAATATTTTTGGTGTCCGAAATAATCAGTAGTACAATCGGCAAGTCACCGGAAATGGAATAGCTCCAAAGGCTTGCCTGTTGTCGCTGGTTTTTAAGAATGGTGCTTGGCGATGTTCGCAATGTTGGGTTTGTGTATAAAATTGAGCTCGCCATTTTTCCATATAACTGCGCTTCACTTTCGGTTGCACCGATCTGCCGCAGCACCACCTGACTATGGGTCCAGGAGAGTTCAAAGGCACGGTCGCGCAAATGTTTATCCTGGTATTTGTCCAGTAGGTTGTGATTGTGTTGGTGGTTTTCTGCGATGCCGTTTACAATGTCAATAGTTACGGATTCACCTGCCTGAAGTATGACCCGCTGTTGGATAGAAACGATTGGATCAAGTACGGAGCCTTGTGAGTTCGTGAGTGATCCACCATCATCCATGATGGCCGGGTGTTCGAGTGACTTTCCTCTTCCGATGAATTTACTCCGATCTGTTTCGTATGAAGCCTGTTTATTCTTAACTCCATTAAGCTTCATCATGTGGAACATCCACGGTGGTTTTTCGTGTGACGAACGTGGACGTCTGGTGCAAACAATCGCATCATAATGATTATGAATTTCTGTTTGAACGAAAAGTTTGCTGAAAGCCGGATGTGAATGATCTGCTGAAGGAGGTGATAACACAACTTCACCATAACTGGTAATCGACATTTCTTTCTTTGTAGAGGCGTGATTGGTAAGTTCAATGCGTCTTACTTCAACATCATCTTCGGGAGAAACAATAATCGTAGTATAGGTTTCAATATCATTGTCACGTCTCCGATACTCTACTTTTCCCTGCGAAAATATTGCTTCGTAATGCGTAGGTTTTTTTAACGTTGGTTGGTGCGCAGTCGACCAAAACTCATCGTCAGAAAGATTGTGGATATAACAGAACATCCCCATGTTGTCGCACGTGGCATCCTCATGCCAACGGGTAACAGCAAGGTCGCGCCATTTGCTATACCCACCACCGGCATTGGAGAGCATAACAAAGTAATGACCATTGGAAAGTAACTGTATTTCAGGAATTGGAGTATCGGCTGTTGTAATCACCCGTATCTCTGTAGTTACTGCGGCAGGACTAGGCTCATGTTCAGATGCACCTGCATAAAATCCCGTGGTTTTAGGAACTTGTTCCTGCAAGAGTAAAAGGGCAGTTTGAAATTGCGTATCTGCTTCAAACCTTTTTTGCATGGGTTGGTCCAAGAGCAAATAGGCGAGGGAAAGAAGGCCCATTCCCTGATGGTGGGTCATAAATGTTCGGATAATCGCATATCGTTGCTCACGCGATAATCGAAGAGGTGTGTAGTCCACGGCTTCATAAAATCCGTATTGTCCTTCGAACCCTTTACTCTTCATGAGTTGTAAATTCTGAAAGGCGCGAAGTGGATTCACCATCAAAGCAAGAAGGGTGGCATACGGTGCAATTACTAAATCCTGACCCAAGCCTCGTTTGAATCCTAATCCCGGAACTCCAAAAGCCCGGTACTGGTAGGTTAGGTGTGCGTCCACAAGATTATAGCACGACTCAGAAATTCCCCATGGAACTCCATGCTGTTCCCCGTATTCAATTTGCCTTCCTACACTTCCGATATTCATTTGATCCAACAAAGTATTTTTGTAAGTAGGCATTACCAATCCCGGCATCAGATATTCAAACATCGACCCGCTCCACGAGAGCAAGACAGCAGTATTCCCGGTGCGTGTCAATCTTCTTCCAAGGGCAAACCAGCTTTCTTGAGGAATTTTTCCTTGCGCAATCGCTACAAACGAACTGAGCCGTGCTTCCGAGGCTAGTAAATCGTAATAGCTTTGGTCGCGATGATGATTGGATACATCATACCCAATGGAAAGAAGCCGTTGTGTTGCATCATAAAGAAAAGCATACTCCATATCCGCCAAGCCCACTGCTTGGTCGGCAAGCTCCGTTAATGCTTCAATTTGTTTACGTGCATATTCACCCGCTTTAAGAATAGATTCTTCAAATTGATCCAACCATTGATTTTCTGCAATGGTATTTTCCGCTACACGAAAACTTTGCAACGCTGTCTTAACATCAAAAATATTCCTCGCCAATTTTTCCAACGAGGCATCCGAATGGAGTACGCTTAGGTTCGCGAATTTTTCAGGCACGGGCAGCTGATCGAGCCATGGGGCGAGTTGCTTGATTTCTCTAAGCATCAACGTTAGATGTTGTTCAAAGGCACTCACCCATCGGCTCTCCACTACGGTAAATGAGTCGGTGAGTGCTGTGTATTGACGCAATGTTGTTTCCAGGTTCCCTTTTAATTCTGGTAATTGTAGACTCCACTGCTCCATCTCATCATGCATTTTATCCAGCGAAGTCCTGAGGCTCTTATTATGCACGGGTATATCCTGAATGGTTAGCCGTAGCGTATCCTGAAGTCCCTCAATAATTTTGGTATCCACGATTTTTTGTGCCGCAATAGCGAGCAGCCCTTGCCGGAGTGTGAGCAGATGTCCCGCGAAATTTCCGCTATCCACTGTGGAAATGTATCTGGGATTTAATACCGCGAGTGTTTGCGTGTCATACCAATTATAAAAGTGGCCTTGATACCGCTCCATTCTTTCTAATGTTGCGAAAGTATTTCGGGTGCGTTCAATTAGGACACCGGTGGTAACATAACCAAAATCGTGTGCTGCCAGATTGGCCAACAAAGAAATTCCAATGTTGGTAGGGGAGGTGCGATGGGCTATAACCGGAATAGGATATTGTTGTAGGTTATCGGGTGGAAGCCAATTGTCTTCGACACCAATAAGGTTTTCAAAAAACGACCACGTTTTTCTGGCAAGTTCGCGCAAGTAAATTTTTTGCTCACTGGTAAGACGTGTATTCGGTGTAGTAATCGGTCGGTCTACCAGCGCGACTACGGCAGGCGATAAAATCCACATCAATAAAAATGGAGCGGCACAATAGAAGTGGAGCAGGGATCCTGTCATCAACAAGAAAAGAGCAAAGCCGACACTAAAGATTGATATGACGATCAAACTTCTGTGCGTATTTAATATTCCCGCTTTGTGATGTTGATTGACTCCGGAGGGATTCCACTCCATTAACTTTTTGTGACTAATATTTATTCGCCACAGCGTGCGCAGGATAGCATCAAAACTAATCAATGCTTCATACGGTAAGCACATTAATGTGTAAAGCGATTGAAGAAAGTTTTTTGATGTGAGTCCAACCGTATTGTTAATATGTTGCTTGTAGCCTACATCTTTCGGCTTTCGGATTCCGCTCCATAAGGATGAAAGAAGTCCGGGAATTAAGATAATGCCTGCGACTGTTAGCGTCCATAGCAAGGGAACAGGAAGGATGATCCACCCTATGATTAGGAGTACCAGATGCGTGATAGGAATAAGACTGCGCCTCAGGTTGTCAAAAATTTTCCATCTGGAAAGGAAGGACAACGTATTCTTTGTAAGCCGGGAATTGCTATCCGGAATAAAAGGTAAAAACCAATTCCCTATTTGCCAGTCGCCCCTGATCCAACGATGTCTTCGTATGGAATCCACTTCATAACGGGTAGGGTAGTCTTCATAAAATTGGATGTCACTTGCGAATCCAGCCCGCGCATAGGTTCCTTCCAATAAATCATGACTCAGGATTCTATTCTCCGGGAATTTATTGTTCAGTGCTTTTTCAAAAGCATCTACGTCATAGATTCCTTTTCCAATAAAAGATCCTTCACCAAACAAATCCTGATAAACATCAGAGGTCACGCGTGTGTACGGATCAATACCTGAATCATTTTCATGAAGTTGTGTAAATCCGGAGCGTATTGCGCCATGCAAACTTATCGCAATGCGTGGCTGAATAATTCCATATCCTTCCACCACTCGGTTTTTCGATTCATCAAAAACCGGTTGATTCAGTGGGTGCGCCATAAGCCCCACTAATTTCCAACCCGCTTCCCTTGGCAATTGCGTATCCGAGTCCAGCGTAATAACATATTTTATGGTGCGGTAAATGTTTTCATCTCCGATGATGACGGAGAATGATTCTTTCGAATGTCCGCGCAGCACATGGTTTAGATCTGATAATTTTCCCCGTTTCCGTTCATACCCCATCCATGCTTTTTCAACAGGATTCCACTTTCGTGGACGATGGAAAAGAAGAAAGTTTCCGTCATACTGTTCGTTCAACGATTGGATTCTAACGCGAACCCTGTTTAATAAGTCAGCATCATCCGCCATTACTTCGGTGGTTGCATCACGAAAATCAGTAAGCAACGCGAACAAGAGATTGGGATCACGGTTTGAAAGAAAGCGCACCTCCAAATCTTCTAAAAGTTTTTCAACCTGGGTGGGATTCATCAGTAAAGTGGGTACTGCAACCAATGTCCTGGCTTGGGCTGGAATGCCGGAAGAAAAATCGAGTTTAGGAAGGGGAATGGGTTGTATCCATAGCGTACTTACCCAATTACCAAAAGAAAATGCAAAGTAGCTGGCACTAATAAGGGAAAGTGCCGCGATACAAATTACCCATCCCGAAGTGAGGTATTGCGCTGCAAGTAGCGTCATCAAGCCGGTAAGCATTATGGTAATTAATGTTCCGATTAATGTGTACACACCGCCCGATGCTTTCGTGATACTTCTTTTTAAAGTCTTAAGAATATTTAATTTAACGTTTGCCTTTTTTTCAATTTCATCAACACCAGGCCCCAATAAGTAATACCCGACATGTGCCCTGCGTTGGTCATTGGAATTTTGCGAATAACTGGTATTGGCGAGATCAAGGGCAAGCTGTGCCACTTTATCTTCAGAGAGGCCACTATTGCGCGCGATGCTTTCAACGATGTGGCGATAATGATCGCGCGTATAAAAATCCATTGTGGCATAAGTGCCCGGTATATCCGTTCTCAAAAGTTGCTCGACAACACTGGTATCTTCAACAAAATCACGCCAGTTGTTCTTGGCCAGGAACCGAAGACTATTGATGCTATTGCTTACAGATACCTGGTCAGCGGCTTGGTTTTGATTTTCCTTGAGGATCATGTTATTAATGGTATCCTCTGTTCCTGCAAGTTGCTGCTCCAACCAATGAAGTGGTAAGGTTAGTTCCATTCCGCGCCATTGAAGTTTTCTGGCAAACTCTGCAACAAAAGCACTGGCCATGGGTGGGTTTGACCGCGCCATGTCCCCGATTACCAACACAAGGTCTTTCGGATTTTTCTCGGCCATCTCTATCATTCGCTTAGCCCATACGTTGCCAAGGGAAGAATCTTTTCTATCCACTGCTATCCGGGCGGCAACACGGCTAAGGTTTTCAATTAAGGCAAGTCTTAGCATGATGGGAATAGCCCACAATTCCCCCAACGTTAGTACACTTTCTTTTTGATAAGCTGCGATAAAATTCTCCAATCGATAAATATCAATATGGCCATCACTATGGGAGATGATTTCAATAGCAATGCTATAGACGCGTGGAAATCCTGTTAACGCACCCGACTTCAGTTTTGGCAAACCTTTGCTATAACCTTTTGGCAGATGCTGCTTGGCAATTTGAATTTGTTCATCTATCAAATAAAAATTATCGAGCAACCATTCCCCAGCCGGACTTACGGATTTTTTTTCTTTGGTGTTCTCCTGAAGCAATTCATTAACCTGATATAGAATTCTTTCATTTTCAGAAAGTTCTTTCAGTATCAACTCGGCTGAGTTGCTGAAGGAAACTGCATGATGAAGCGCTAACTGTTGTGCATGCTGTTCCATTTGTTCATTACTGAACAGTTCAGCACGAAGGGGAGGGTTTTCATTGACCTCTTTTCTGGTAAAATCTTTTTTTGGATAAATACTTACGGGATGAAATAACTCATCGATAACATTTGTTTTTACCTTCATGGATGTAACGCTGGGAATTTATCTTTAGTGGAATATTTTATTTAAATCGCTATTTACGATCGGCTTATATAAAATTTGAAATGTTGCTGCTGTTGTCATGGGGCCATCTAATCCACTAATAAGCGTCAGGTTTGTATTCGGATAATTCTTGAGAATAAAATCGGTCTCGCTCCATCCAAAGCCATCCGGAAGATTGTTGTCCAACAGGATGTACTCGGGATTTTCCATTGCGAGGATTTCAAGGCCTGCGGAAATTGTGGTAGCAACAAATACTTTGTAGCCTTTTTTCGCAAGGTAATTTTGCATGATCAGGCCAAAATCCTCTTCATCATCAATTATCAGTACCTTCTTATGTTTCATGGCTGTCATAGCTAATTGAATTCCCAATGGTAGCAACACCATAACCTTACCAGAAAATCTACATAAGAATTAAGGCGTTTATTTCGATTTCTCTTTAAACAGTGGGGAGTAGAAGGAAAGAATGGGGCAAGAACTCTACAATGGCGCAGTTAACAAATTTTGAAATCCTGTCCGTATTTATCGCCAAGCCAGATGATGCTGTTATTTTCAAACAGCTTCTGGCCACAGTAAAATTGGCACTCCGCTATTCGTGATTGTGAGTGGGGTTGCTGAATATGAAAGTCAGCAATCAAGTATTGTTTAGTTTGCCGCAGCAAATTGTCTTTGAAGAAAACTACTTACCAATGGTAAACATGACGCTGTGATGGAAGGTTTTATATCCACAAGCCCGACATGGACTGAACAAGTTGTGAAGTATTAAGTACATTCGCGATATGAATTAAACTATGTGTAATAGTTTAATTCATATCGATCCATTTAGATGAAAAATTTGAAATGATTGTATCCTTTCTATCTAACGAACACCAAATTTGTAAATAGTAGTGGTCGCATATTCTTCTCCAGGATTGAGTACCACAGAAGGAAAGTTAGACTGATTAGGTGAGTCAGGAAAATGTTGTGTTTCTAAACATAGCCCTGTCCGGTGATTGTAGTTGACACCTCCTTTTCCAACGAGGGTACCATCCAAAAAATTGCCAGAATAAAATTGAATGCCAGGTTCTGTGGTCAATACTTCAACAACTCTTCCACTGGAAGGGTCAACTAACTCCGCAACTTTTCGAACCGAACCATTTGATTCAGGATTGAATACCCAGCAGTGGTCATATCCTCTTCCACGTTTTAATTGTTCATTTTCATTATTGATCCGCTCTCCAATGGTGGTAAGCGTATTAAAATCGAAGGGAGTATTTGCAACAGGTTGAAGTTCACCTGTTGGAATCAGTGTTGCATCCACCGGTAAAAACTGTTGTGCATCAATCCGAAGCTGATGATCTAAAATACTTTTTGTTGGGTCGCCTGTCAAATTGAAATAAGTATGCTGTGTAAGGTTTACCACTGTCTTCTTATCTGTAGTGGCTTTGTAGTCGATTGTAAGTTCATCGTTACTTGACAAGCTGTAGGTAACCGCTACAGAAAGTTTCCCCGGGTATCCTTGTTCACCATCTGCGCTTTCATAGGTTAGATAAAGAGAAGAATCAGATTGTTGTCTTATATCCCAAAAAACTTTATCAAACCCTTCGGGGCCACCGTGCAAATGATTGGTACCATCATTGGTAGGAAGTGTGTACAATTCATCGTCCAACGTAAACTTACCTTTTGCAATCCGGTTTCCGTACCGCCCAATCAACGCTCCAAAATAAGGGCTGCTTTTCAAATAGGATGATAAGGAATCATATCCCAACACGATATCGTTAAATTCCCCATTCTTATCGCGGGTCTTTAGATGCGTAATAATTCCACCATAATTGATAACGCTCAAAGACGTTCCGTTTTCATTTTGAAGCGTGTACATTTTCACTTCTTTGCCGTCTGGCAGCGTGCCAAAGTCCGAAGTTGTTATTGTACTACCTGTGGTAGTTGAAGATTTATCCTCCATTTGATTCTGATCTTTTTCTTTTTTACAACCTATTAATGTGGCTATACTAAGTAAGCTTATAAATGCAAGTCGATTCATCTTTACAATTTTATTTACTTGATCTCTAATACGACAACCGAAAAAGGCGGAAGTTGAACATTCAATTTAGTGTCTTTTAATGTTGCCCCTTTAAATTCCTTTGGTTTGATTTTATCAGGGTTCTCAAATGTATTATGATCCTGAAGGTTGGAAGAAGCAAGGATGCTACCCGTTACCGATTTGTATTTAGTGCCCGAAAAATCCAGACTAACTTCCTGGCTTTTTTTCGAATCGATATTCACAAGGGTAATGTGCGTAACACCACTTTTATCAATGGAGGCAGACGCAGAAATTGCCGGCAATTTTTCATTGCCAAACGTGTACTCTTTTGATTTTACATTGATGGGAATCAGCGTAGCATCCTGATGTACATTGTACATCTTCATCACATGATAAGTTGGTGTTAGGATTAATTTTTCTTCCTTGGTCAAGATTACCGCTTGCAATACATTTACGGTTTGGGCTAAATTGGCAACCCGAACGCGATCTGCATGGTTGTTAAATGTATTTAGCGTTGTCCCTGCAATCATCGCATCGCGCATCGTATTTTGTTGATAGAGAAATCCGGGATTGGTTCCTGGCTCCACATCATACCAACCGCCCCACTCATCCACAACCAATGCAATTTTTTTGGATGGATCATACTTATCCATAATGGTAGAATGGCGCGTCACTAATTCCTCCATCTTCAGTGCGGATTTCATGGTAGCGAAATACTGTTCTTCGGTAAAGTCTGTGGCGGGACCTTTTTTGTTCCAATTTATAACTGAGTAATGATGAAGGGCAACACCTTCCATCATTCTGTGTGGAATATCGCGCATTAAAACTTCTGTCCAGTGATAGTCATCTCCGTTTGCACCAGAGGCTACCCGGAACAAATTTTTAGAGCTCATAAATGTGGCATACTGTTTATAAATATTGGCATAGTACTCTACAGTCATATTTCCGCCACATCCCCAGGTTTCATTTCCCACGCCCCACAAACTTACATTCCACGGCTTATCGCGTCCATTTGCTTTTCGCAGATCTGCCATCGGACTGGTTCCATCAAAATTGACGTAATCAACCCAATCCGAAAACTCTTTCACGGTACCGCTTCCTACATTCCCGGCCAGATAAGGGGCAGCTCCAATGGCTTCGCATAAATTTAAAAAATCATGTGTACCAAAACTGTTGTCTTCTGTTACACCTCCCCACCAAACATTTACCATTTTTGGTCTGCTCTCTTTCGGGCCAATACCATCTTGCCAATGATACGTGTCTGCAAAACAACCACCGGGCCAACGAAGATTCCCAACCTTAAGCTCTTTTAACGCCTTAATAATATCATTTCGAACACCATCGGTATTCGGTATTTTTGTGTTTCCTTCTCCAACATAAAAGCCATCATAGATACATCTTCCCAGGTGTTCCGCAAAATGACCATAGATATCTTTGTTGATTGTAACGCTTGCATCTTGTGCGTGTACTGAAATGGTAGTGGTCTGGCCAAAGTTGAGCATTGGAATCGCCAGGATTGAGAAAATGAGTACTAGTTTAAATCGCATAATTTTTTAGTTAAAACTTTAAAGAAAATAGAAAGCATAGACCCCGCGAAGGATCTATGCCATTCCAAACCAAACGGATTTAATTCAAACTCCGTCAAAAAAAAAGTCCCCGTAAAGGGAATTCAATCGATTACGTTACGAAAGTTAAATGTATACATTTTTTTATTTTAAATTGTATATAATACACTTAATTTTTTAATCGGTTGTTGAAATTGAAGTAAAGGCAGGGATGGTATGTAGCACGATCACCAGTTCAGGAGGCCCTTTTGTTAAAAGATGTTGCCCGCTTTCTTAAGGAATTTAGCCTTGTTAAACTTATACAGATAGGAGCCTTTTTTGGAAGAGTTTTTATCCTTTTCGTCAAGCTTGATCAGCATGTTCATGGAATTTACTTTTTTGATAAAATTTCGTTTATCAATTTTTGTTCCGAGGATGGCTTCATAAAGTTTTTGCAGTGCTCGCACCGTGAATTTTTCAGGAAGCAATTCAAAACCAATGGGCTGAATGCTGGCCTGATACCGCAAACGTGTAATTGCTTCATCCACCATTTTACGATGGTCAAATATTAATTTGGGAATGTTTTCGATATCAAACCATTTTGCTCCATAGTCTTTGGAAATTTCATGGTTGTGTTCCTGAATATTGATCAACGCATAATGCGCGATTGAAATAGTCCGCTCAACAGGATCCCTGTCAACATCACCAAAGCAACTTAACTGATCCATGTAAACATGTGATAACCCCGTAAGACTTTGAAGGATTCGGATGGCCGCAGAATCAACCGACTCGTTGACTTTTAAAAAACCGCCCATCAACGACCATTTTCCTTTTTCGGGTTCGAAGTCTCTTTTGATTAGCAATAGTTTAAGCTTCTCCTGGTCAAATCCAAAAATAATACAGTCCAGGGCTACCTGGAACTTGGTCTCGTTGTACTCTGTAATTCTCAATGCGAGGTATGGTTTAGCAACATCAAGTGGATGTAGATTTACTTGAAGCTATTAATAATCTTGCAATATAGGAAATTGTCACAATCCTATCGAAGTCACAATTTGCATTATTGGTTCGGGTTGATGAGCCGTCCATCGGGATAACAAAGTTGTTCTGGTAAAACCCCGTTTATATTTTTTAGTGTTATTGTTTTTAGTTCAACACTACCTTCAGTCACTTTTATGAATTGATTTGGTTTGATATGTTGAAAAATTATTTTCATCGATTCATCACATTACAATTGGACAAACTAAACCCACACTACTTTTCTTTTCCTGATGCTTCATTACGTGAGTTATCATGTTTTTTAGATGGGAATTCCACTCTCCGGTGAAACAGAATTGTGGTTAAGGTTTTAATATTTTTTTTCGCGGAGGGGATAAGATTCACTTCCAAATCGCCAGAAAAAGAGGATATCTACCGACTGTAATAGGATATCAATCGTTTCCACAATCGATACTTTGTTGGTAACTCCTTCTAGGTTATAATTGTATTAATAACACTTAATGAAATCCAACATCAATGATCGCCTACTTTAAAAGATACTTTGCCTTTCTCTTTGCACTGACGATAGGCACTTTTTTACATGCTCAAAATATTGTTAAGCAAGCCCCTGAAGGATTTGATAAACTTCAATCAAATATCCCGCATGGAAAAATGGATACCATCAGTTACACTTCCAAAACGGTTGGTGTAGATCGCAAAGCGTTGATCTATACGCCACCCGGGTATACAAAGAAAAAAAAATATCCTGTATTGTATTTATTGCATGGCATCGGTGGTGATGAAAAGGAGTGGCTTAATGGTGCAAAGCCGCAAGTGATATTGGATAACCTGTACGCTACTGGAAAGCTATCCCCAATGATTGTGGTGATGCCAAACGGCCGCGCGATGAAAGATGATCGTGCAGGTGGAAATGTTTTTGAACCGGAAAAAGTACAGGCATTTGCCACGTTTGAGAAGGACTTATTAATTGATTTGATTCCGTATATCGAAAAGAAATACACGGTTTTGACGGATCGTGAAAACCGTGCAATAGCAGGCCTGTCAATGGGTGGAGGGCAATCTTTAAATTTTGGCCTTGGCAATCTCGACAAGTTTGCATGGGTAGGAGGATTCTCTTCTGCACCGAATACAAAACCTCCGCAAGAATTATTTCCAAACCCGGAAGAAGCTAAAAAGAAATTAAAGTTGCTTTGGATTTCCTGCGGTGATAAAGACGGGCTGATTACTTTCAGCCAGCGCACACATGCGTATGCATTCAAACATAATATTCCCCATGTCTATTATATTGAACCGGGTGTTCATGATTTTAAAGTATGGAGAAATGGGCTATACATGTTTTCCCAAATGATATTCAAGCCTGTCGACCCATCAACTTTTACAAGTTATCATACAAACATTGGTGAACCAGCATCTACAAATGTTCCGAATGCACAGTACCCTCAAATCTTGCCCGACAATCGTGTTGTTTTTAAAGTGAAAGCACCCGATGCACAAAAAGTACAAATTGATCTCGGAAAAAAATATGACATGGTAAAAGATACCAGCGGGTTTTGGAACGTCACCACGGATCCTATTGTGATCGGCTTTCATTATTACTCCTTGGTTATTGATGGCGTTGCTGTATGCGATCCATCAAGTCAGACATTCTATGGCATGGGCCGAATGGCCAGCGGTATCGATATTCCTGAGCTGGGTGTTGATTATTATTTTGCGAAAGATGTACCGCATGGTCAGATCCGAAATGTGAATTATTATTCGCCAACAACATTAACATGGAGGCGCGCTTTTGTCTATACACCTCCCGGATATGATGAGGATGTGACGAAACGATATCCGGTACTTTACTTACAGCACGGAGGTGGTGAGGATGAAACCGGTTGGCCAATACAGGGCAAAGCCGATTTCATTTTAGATAATCTTATCGCAGAAGGAAAAGCGAAACCGATGATCGTGGTGATGGATCGGGGATACGCGGTTAATCCCATGAGAAGACCCGTGGAAGCAAAGCCCGGAGACTTCCGCGCCATGATGGAAAATAATGCATTTCCCGAAGTGCTGGTGAAAGATATCATCCCCATGATCGATAAAACTTTTCGCACGATAACAGACCGTGAGCATCGCGCTATGGCAGGATTGTCGATGGGTGGATTTCAAACATTCCATACGACCATGCCGAACACCGACAAGTTTGCGTATGTAGGAGGGTTTAGTGGCGCAGCATTTTTTGCACCTGAAAATGATGTGAAAACGGCCTTTGATGGCGTGTGGTCTGACGCTGATACATTTAATGCCAAAATGAAGGTAATGTATTTAAGCATTGGTACTGATGAGCCGGAGAGAATGTACAAGAGTGTAAATGACTTTCATCTGGCGCTTGAAAAGGCAGGGATCAAGCATGTTTACTACGAATCACCCGGTACATCGCACGAATGGCAAACCTGGAGAAGATCACTCAACCAGTTTGCTCAATTGCTTTTTAAGTAAAATATGAATGCTCATTGCTGAATTTCAAAAACAAAAATATGAAACCATATTCCATTCTTTTGCTCGCATTGCTCTTCGCAAGCCCTTTCTGTTTTTCACAAACACCGACAAACATTCTTGAGGATTTCAAACCTTCCAGTTTGAACCAACCGGGTCAAGAGTATCCACAAGTAAATTCACAAGGGTATGCGCGCTTCAGGATAAATGCTCCCGTGGCTGATAGTGTCAGAGTAAGCCTGGGGCTAGGCGGAAGAGGAGGCACAAAACTTACGAAGGGAGATGATGGCTTCTGGACAGGTACAACGGCCGGCCCCATGGATGAAGGATTTCATTACTATAATGTAAATATTGATGGCGGGAAATTTAATGATCCGGGTGCATTGAATTTCTATGGTTCCGTTCGTTGGGAAAGCGGCATTGAAATCCCCGCACATGATCAGGATTTTTATGCGTTGAAAGATGTTCCGCATGGTCGTGTACAGCAAATCCTTTTTCCTTCCAAGAGTACCAATACTTCCCGCAGGGCTTTTGTGTACACACCTCCTGATTATCACAAGAGAGAAAAAGAGCGTTATCCGGTATTGTACCTCCAACATGGTTGGGGCGAAGATGAAACCGCCTGGAGCAATCAAGGTCGTGCGAATCTGATCATGGACAACTTAATTGCTGAAGGCAAGATCAGGCCCTTCATCATTGTGATGACCTACGGCATGACGAATGAAATCAAGTTTGGTGGATTGAGGGATTTCAAGATTGAGCCCTTTCAAACTGTTTTAGTAGATGAATTGATTCCCTATGTGGATGCAAACTTCCGCACACTTGCCGATCAGTCGAATCGTGCCATGGCAGGTCTTTCAATGGGCGGCATGGAAACCAAAATGGTTACGTTAAATAAACCTGAAGTTTTTTCACACTATGCTTTGCTTAGTGGTGGCACCTATAAACCAGAGGACATCAAAGACAAGTCGAAGGTAAAGTTGATTTTCTTAAGCTGTGGAAGTAAGGAAAGACCTGATGGGGTGAAGAGTGCAGTGGCTGCATTAAAAGAATCAGGATTCAATGCAGTCGCGTACATTTCAGAAGGCACTGCCCATGAATTTCAAACGTGGAGACGCAGTTTGTATCAGCTTGCTCCGCTGTTGTTTAGGAAGTAACCAATTATTTAGACAAGGTTGATCAATCAATAATTTACATGAAGAAGTTTTTTAGATAAACACGTTGACAGCTACATAAAATGGAAAAAGCAAACATTGCTTCGGTTGATAAGAAAAAAGAGTCATACAATGGTGTCCACACTGGTGTCCTGTGTTTATCTTTTTTATTGATATTAATGCTTCATACTTCGGTTGCGCAAAAAACTGATAAGGATGGGTATGTGATAACAAATGCTGGTGACACCATAAAGGGAGTGTTTAGTGCTTCCCGGTGGGATACAGCTCCCAAGCAGGTTTCCTTTAATGGTCCAAATGGAAAAGAAGTTTATACGCCACTTGATATCAAATCATTTTTTGTGGCGGATGAGTTTTACGAAAGTGCAATCGTGAATGTAGATCATTCAACGGGTAATTTACAAAACATGAATTACTCCGCACAACCTGAATTTATCAAGGATACTTTGTTCCTACAAGTAATTTTTCGAGGTAACAAGAGTCTGTATTATAGCAAAAATGCGAAAGGCTGGAAGTATTTTTTTATAAGAGATGGGATCAATCCGATTGAGCAGTTAGTCTATAAGAACTATTTGATTGACCACAAAATTGGTGGAGGATATAAGACCTACACGGTAGAAAATAATTTTTACATCCGGCAATTGAAAGTGTTATTTAGTGAATGTCCAACCTTGGGCGCTACTGTTGAAAGTGCAAAATACGAAATGAACAATCTGAAAACGCTGTTCACTAAGTATGCAAAGTGTACCGGTGAAGCGGTTGAACCAGTAGAAAAAATTAAAAGCTTTCACATCGGTCTTCAAGGAATTATTGGCTTGAATGTTTCCAGTGCGAAGTTCAAGTCGGACCTACCAACCTTTGTTGCATTTACAGATGGCAATTTTGAATCCACGATTTCGCCCGATATAGGTTTTGGTGTCAGTGTCAATTCCTTGAGGCGCGATCGGTTGTCGCTTAATTTATTTTTATTATATACCAATTTAAAAGTGATCGGCAGCCATTATAATGCTTTCGAGAACAAAGAATCAACCATGGATTTTCGATACAATTCTTTTAGTGGCAACCTTAATGCAGGTATTTATCCGATTCGTTCCCTTCCGCTCTACCTTACCATTGGAGGCTTAGTTGGAATTCTTGATGAAACCCATTCTGAATGGGTTGAAGAATATCCGTCATCACCCAGGGAAAGGGAATTTAGGTCTAGTGGATTTCAAACGGGGTTTATCTCCTCAATTGGCTATCAGATAAAACGGACATGCCTGGAATTCATGTTTGAGCGTTCAAGCGGAATTTCCAATTTTTCGAATTTAGGAAGTAAGATAAACAGTTTTCATTTTCTTGTAAAGTATAATATTTTCAGTAAAGAGGATTAGTAGGTTCTATTGATTTATATAAAATCAGCGTGGTATGAAAAAGGTAATTAAAATAATTGTAGTGCTAGGATTGCTGGGGCTGATTGCATGTGGTACACAAGAGCAACAGCAAAATGTTGCCTTAGTCAATCTTATTCCCACGACCATTTGCAATCCGATGAACTTGAGTTATCGCTATCGTTTGGATACACCTTCAAGACGTGAAGCAGCCGATCCAAGCATGGTAGTATATAAAGGTGAGTATTATTTGTTTGCGTCAAAATCAGGCGGATATTTTCATTCAACAGATTTGATACAATGGGATGTGATCACCACGGATGATCTTCCCTTGGAGGATTATGCACCCACAGCGATGGTCATGGACGACACACTTTATTTCATGGCATCCAATACAACACCACCGCTTACAATTTACAAAACTGCTGATCCCAAATCCGGTAAATGGCAAATTGCTACTGATACGTTTTCGATTCCAATGATTGATCCCGATTTATTTGTGGATGATGACGGTCGATTATTTTTTTATTATGGATGTTCGAACGTGAACCCAATTTATGGAGTGGAGTTGGATCGGAAAACACTAAGTCCAATGGGTGAGCCATTGGAACTGTTCAACAGCAACAAGCAGGTATATGGATGGGAACGAAAAGGTGATTATAACAATGAAGGTGAAAACCCCTGGATTGAAGGTGCATGGATGAATAAACATAATGGTAAGTACTATTTACAATACGCTGGTCCGGGAACGGAATACAAAAGCTATAGTGATGGGGTCTATGTTTCTGATAAACCTCTTGGACCTTTTACACTCGCTTCACATAATCCTGCATCTTACAAACCGGAAGGGTTTGCCGCAGGTGCAGGGCATGGGAGTACTTTTCAGGATGCGTATGGCAATTACTGGCACATTGGCACCATGACCATCTCACAAAAACATATGTTCGAGCGGAGGCTTGGATTATTCCCTGCTTTCTTTGATGTGGATGGGGAGTTGCATGTGTATACAGGGTTTGGGGATTTTCCTTTTAAAATGCCAACCAAAAAAATAAAAAGCCCCGATGAACTTTTTCCCGGTTGGATGTTGCTCTCGTACAAGAAGCCCATCGAAGTTTCGTCTGAGTTGCCTGAATATCCAAAGGCCAATGCGAATGATGAAGAGATCAGAACATTTTGGAGTGCCAAAACCGGGGACAAGGGAGAATCGATAAGCATGGACTTGTTGAAAGAATCAACGGTCAATGCCATACAAATAAACTATTACGAATATGAATCGGAAATAATGGGAAGGGCACCCGGCATTTATTATCAATACCTGTTGGAGTATTCAACGGATAATAAAAACTGGAAAACTCTTGCAGACAAGACCCAAAACCAAACCGATGCTCCGCATGATTATATTGAACTTTCAACACCGGTCAAAGCCCGCTATATCCGATTGACAAATCATCGCGTACCTGATGGAACATTTACGTTGGCAGGCTTTCGGGTGTTTGGCAATGGGGGAGGAGAATCACCTGCACGTGTGAACGATCTTACGGTTAACCGACTTGATGGTGACCGAAGTGTTGCCACATTAAAGTGGGAAGAAGTACCGGGAGCTACGGGTTACAATATCCGGTATGGTAATTCAAAAGAAAAATTATATCACACCTATCAGGTGCTAGGTACAAATTCATTAACCATTAATAGTCTGCATGGTTTACAACCCTATTATTTTACAATTGATGCATTTAATGAAAATGGATTGACAAAAAACAGTAAAACAGTTGAAGTGAAATAATTTATGGAATCCATGCACACATTATCTGATTTAAATTTTCATCTATGAAATAAAAATAAAATCGCATTTTTTCTTACTAACTAAATGCCTACCTGACTTATTTAACCAAACTCAATCGATGACACTCAGAAAATCTTTCACCACAATTAACGCACTGCTTCTTGGTGGTATCGTTAGTGTCTTTTTTAGTTGTGAAAAACCATCAACTGAAAATCACACAACATGGACGCACTATGGTGGCAGTCCCGACCAATCTAAATTTTTCAATGCTTCACAGATCACAAAGGAAAATGTGAATCAGCTGGAGTTGGTTTGGAATTATCCTACAGGTGAAGGGTTTTATAATTTTAGTCCGATTATCGTGGACACCATCATGTATGTGTATGGAAAGGATTATTCCTTAATTGCTCTGAATGCAGTAACCGGAGAAGAAATTTGGATACATACGAATCTACGCGGGCTCACCAGGCGTGGTATAAACTATTGGGAGAGCAAAGATAAAAAGGACAAGCGATTGGTATTTGCATTGAATAACGCCTTACAGGTATTGGATGCTACAACGGGTTTAACGATTCCAACATTTGGGACAAATGGGTATGTAGATTTACGCAAAGGATTGGATCGGGACCCAACTTCCATTCGCAGGGTACAAGCGATGATGCCCGGAGTCATCTTTAACGATTTGGTAATTATTGGTTCTGCTCCTGGTGAAGATTATTTCTCGCCACCGGGATATGTACGTGCTTACAATGTGGTGACCGGGAAACTGGAATGGACATTCCATACGATTCCCCAACCGGGAGAATTTGGGTATGACACCTGGCCAAAGGATGCCTACAAGTATGTTGGTGCAGTAAATGTCTGGAGTGAGATGTCTGTGGATGAGGAAAGAGGTATTGTCTATTTACCGTTGGGTTCAGCAACGTATGATTTTTATGGTGCAGATCGTGAAGGAAGTAATTTGTTTGCAAATTGTCTTGTGGCACTTGACGCCAAAACAGGTAAACGTCTATGGCACTTTCAAACGGTGCATCACGACCTTTGGGATTATGATCTTGCTTCCGCTCCACAATTGTTAACCATTAATAAAGATGGGAAAAAGATTGATGCAGTGGCGGTGGCTACAAAATCAGGATTCGTTTTTGTTTTTGATCGGGTAACGGGTGAGCCGGTATTTCCAATTGAAGAGAAGCCGTTTCCGGCCAGTGAAATGCCGGGAGAAAAATCGTGGCCAACCCAACCAATTCCAACAGTTGTTCCGCACTTCACACGGCATGCGATTACGAAGGAAACATTGAATCCTTTTTTTTCGGAGGAAGTAAAACAGCAGTGGTACAAACGTCTGGACTCTGCCAAATCGGGTTTGTTTGTTCCGCTCTCCGATAAATACGAAACGATTACCATGCCGGGTGCAACGGGTGGTGCCAGTTACGGGAATACAGCTGCCGATCCTGAAAAAGGTATGATGTACATCATGGCACAAGAACATGGATATACTTACAGACTTGAAAAGGTTGTACCGGTTACACCTACGCTAAGTGATGATGAGATTAAACGTGCAAAACTTTATTACGAAGGAAATTGTCAAGCCTGTCACGGAGTGGAAATGAAAGGAGGGATAGGCCCATCACTTGTCAACGCAGGTCAACGGTATTCTTACGATGAAATGAAAACGTTGCTATCGGAAGGAAGTGGTCGCATGCCAGCTTTTGTTCACATTGATGAAGCAACGCTTACTGCTTTATACAAATACATGGGCGGTATTCCGAGACGGTTTAATTTTAATTTTGGTAACAGTGAAACTAAAATTGAAGGCCCTGTGGTGGCATCCGGTGGTGCTAAGATTCCAAAAGATTCAGTTCGGGCTTCAGCACTGATGGAGTATCCGGAAGATGTGCCCCATCCCGAAAATCGATACACCACTTCACTCGGAGCTGAATACCAGGCACTCGCTGCACCTCCCTGGTCCTCCATCTTTGCCTATGATCTGAATACAGGAACCATCAAATGGACAAAACCAATTGGCCTAGATTCAGCGTTTGTCAACGGAGACAAAACTACGGGTGCTCCTGGCGCGACTATCCGGAAAGGGATGGTGGTAACTTCAACAGGAATTATTTTTGCAACTGGAAAGGGTGGAATGCTGTATGCATTTGATGCTGACAATGGAAACCTTCTTTGGGAAACGACCATGAGCAGTGAATCCACAGGACAACCGGGAATGTATATGATTGATGGTAAGCAATACCTGGTGATCAATGCCTCCATGCGTTTTGACAGATCGAGCTATGATTTCACCAAGCGGCCTGGGGCATTGCCAAAAGGATATCTGGTGTATGCGTTACCGAATAAGAAATAAATTAATCAACGAAATCGAAATTTCATTTCACCACTAAACATTAGAAAAATGAAAAGACTGTTACTTCCATTAATGCTTTTTGCAATGTTGTCGTCTGTTGCGCAACCAAAAGCAGAACGTGTTGTTCCGAACGATCCAACCAAATACAGAGAGCTGTCAGCCGTACATGCAGGTGCTGGTAAAATGGG
>JBGTGG010000311.1:0-17341 GCA_041746855.1 Cyclobacteriaceae bacterium
TGCCAGCCTTTGCATCTGGTAAGAAAAAACCATAAAACGTATGAAAAATCTAAACGTAAAAATTCCCAATGCATGCGCTGAAAACTGGCGCGAATTTACTTCAACCCACAACGGGGCATTTTGTGATTCCTGTAGTACGGAGGTAATTGATTTCACAACAATGACCGATGCTGAAATCGTTGCTCATTTTTCGAAAAGTACGAATCAAACCTGCGGATTGTTTCAAGCCCATCAGCTTAAAATCTATCCTTCACTAACAGAATCTTCCATTAATCCGGGTTTTAAACTACTGAAAGCCGGACTATTGGTGTTGATGATGGGACTGGTTGGTCAACCAGCTTTTGCTACTGATCGTGAAAGGATTCAACCACAAATACATCTGGCCAGTAGTCTTGAGGTTGAGCAAGTGGTGAAAGGCATTGTTAAATCGGAAGAAGGCGAGCCAATCCCCGGGGTAAATATCTACTTGAAAGACGGTACAGAAGGAACGGTTTCCAATGCTGAAGGCAAATTTGAATTTCCCAGGAAGTTAAAATCTGGTGAAGTTTTGGTTTTTAGTTTCATCGGCTATCAAGAGGTTGAATACGTAGTGAAAGGTGAGCTTAGTGAACCTATTGAGATCACGATGATATTTGATACACACATCATCCTTGGGAAGGTGGCGGTAGAGGAAGTCTATGAAGAACCCAGTAGAATTCAAAAAATCTTCAGAAAGGTAAAACGTGTATTCTAACAATCAAGCTTGAAATTTTTATTAATAATTCTCCTGCCTATTGGCTTTTCCTTTAATCTGTATTCGCAAATCACAGATTTTCCGGATGCGGATTTTAGGAAAGCTGATAGCGTAGCGAATGTGTTTACCAATCATTCACTAAGGGATTTAAAGTTGCTAGCTGAAAAACTTACCGGAAGTTTTTCAAAAGAGGAAGAAAAATTCAGGGCCATTTATTTTTGGGTGTGCAACAATATCGAAAGCGATTACCAGTATTATCGCTTGAATGAAAAGCAAAGAACCAAGCTTCGTAACCAGCCCGATCAATTGAACGCGTGGAATGTCCAATTTAGCAAACGTGTTTTTGAAAGACTCCTACAAGAAAGGAAAACGGTATGCACAGGATACGCTTACCTGATTAAAGCGCTTTCCTTTTGGGCAGGGCTCGAATGCGTAATCGTAGATGGCTACGGACGCTCCGTTGGTTCGAATGTTGGCGGAGATGGTACGCCCAATCATTCGTGGAATGCCGTCAGGATTAACGGTAAGTGGTATGTTTGTGATGCTACCTGGTCGAGCGGAACAGTGATCCCGGAAACGGGAATGTTCATAAAGAATTTTGATGACGCTTATTTTTTGCCTGCCCCCGAAATATTTGTTCAGCATCATTTTCCGCTGGATACTGCATTCATGTTTCTTAAAGATAGGAAAGATAAGCCGATGCTTCATGATTTTCTGGAAGCACCAATTGTATATAAAAAGGCCTATGCTTTTGAGGCAATC
The DNA here is from genome assembly GCA_041746855.1 of Cyclobacteriaceae bacterium. Lineage (GTDB taxonomy): Bacteria > Bacteroidota > Bacteroidia > Cytophagales > Cyclobacteriaceae > JBGTGG01. The sequence goes on from JBGTGG010000311.1 coordinate 1,496, forward strand.
CCTGTTTTTCCGGAAACGTTCCATACAGCTGCCACAAAGGGGCAAAGTGTTTCATTTCAATTTAAAACGGGGCGTATCATACCCATTACGAATGTCTCGCTTCAGGTTAATGGAAGGCTCATCCGTCCTGAAATCCAAATTGATGATGCAGGAAAATATACCATTGTGCATCGATTTGAGAGCAAACGAAAACATATTGTTCACCTTTTGTTGAATTCCAACTATATTTCTTCCTATGCCATTGAAGTCCGGTAATACTCTGCTAATGGCTGGCATAATTAATGGGATTTAAAAACCAAGGTCGATGTTTTAACCTACCTTAACATTTGTAATATTGTATAGTAAACTAATTGGATAAACTGAATGTTTCGTTTTTTGATTTTCTTCCTGTTGCTGAGCACCACTACGTTTGGACAGTACTTGCTGGAAGGAACTGTTGTAGATAAAGAAACAGGCAAGCCGGTTCCTTTGGCATCCATTGGTATCGTGGGTACCTCAAAGGGCACAAGTTCCAACATGAATGGCGAGTTTTCAATTCTGGTGGAGCAGCCATTTTCCCTTAAGATAACTTGCATCGGTTATGAGTCACGAATACTTGAAAGCCCGATTGAAATTGAAACAATACAACTCACCCCATCGGCTACCCAATTGAATACGGTTGTTGTATTTGATAAAAAAGTGAATGCCCGTAAAATCATGTCGAGGGCGTTTTCCAATGCGAAGAGAAATTATTTGAATGATGGATACTTACAAAAATTATTTTACCGTCACTATTGCAAAGACAATGGATCCTATGGAAGGTTGATTGAAGCCTATGTGGATGTATGGAAAGAAAATGGTTATAAGACTTCCCGGAAATCCGCGGGGAATAAAGAAGGGATCAGGATCACACAATTGCGCAGAAGTTTGGATAAAACAATGGGAACACAAGGACATGAACCCATTTCTGTTGGCAATGTTTTACAAGCTGATTTAATGGGCTATCAAGCTTCAGAGCAAAGCAAGCACATGTCCTTTTACACAGAGGTAAGTAATTTAAAAGCAGATTTTGCTGACTACTCTTTTTCCTTTAGGGGAATAACCTATTATGATGGAGAAGAAGTTTACCTTATTGACTATCGGTATAAAATGGATTCCGTATTGACCACAACTGGGGAGTACTATCACTTAACCCAATCAACCGGTACTTTATATGTTACCACCGACAAGTATGCCGTTATAAAATCGGAAGATGTACGGAAGTACGATGGGAACATAATCCGAACAGCTGCCTACTATCGCAAATTTGGTAACCTTTACTATTGCTATCATATGGTACGCGATGGGGAAATCCACGGGCCTGATAATTTTCGCCATGACTTTCATATTGAATTAATGTCTGTAGAAGTTAGCATGAATGAAAAGTACAAATTTGATGGCGCGATACCCAATCGGGCGGGGTTGTTGAAAATTCCGTATGACTCAGGTTTCTGGACCACGAATACAATTCTGAAAGCAACTCCTTTGGAGAATGAAATTATTGACGACTTAGGGGGTGGTGTTTCACTCAACAAACAGTTTGAATTATATCAACAGTATGAAATCAATACACACGATGGCGGTATTAATGGTGAAGAAAAGTTACAGTGGTTGTTGACAAACAAAGGCAACCGTGTTGTTTACCTGATCTTTTGGGCGCCTGATTTTCTTCCCTATCTACGGGAATTGGAACTCGCCAAACAGTTAAATAAACAGTATTCAGAAAAAATAACCTTTGTGATGGTCTCCCTGGATGACAATGAAGAAAACTGGAAACAAACGGTAAAACGCTTTAACTTTTCTGCTGATGGAATGATCAACTACCGAATTGGAAAACATTCAAAAATCGCAAAGCAATTTGACATCAAAGGAGTTCCCGGGTTTGTATTGATTGGTCCGAATGGTGAAGTAGCAGATACAAATGCGAAACCACCCAGCGATCCGTTGTTGGATCAAGACTTCCAAAAGTTGATTGAACTGTAATCCATAACCCAAGTTGTTAAGTTTGCGAGCAATACCGTGTTTTAGCATTCGTTTGCGGTAAAAAATCACCTTAACAATTAGATAATATTGCGGTTGCTTGGTACTTTGGTTCAAATCTGAACCTGGCTTCATGAAATCAAGCACAATATTTAGTAAATACGGTAGAAATGAAACCGTTTGGGACGAAATGCTTGAGAAGGGTAAAGTAAGGTCCCACTATCAGCATGTTTCTGATTTCCTCATCAACATGGAATCAAATGAGCTTTCCAAAAAGGAAGAACTCGCCAGACGACTCTTCATGAGCCAGGGTGTCACCTTCACGGTCTACTCCAGTGGTGAAGGAATTGAAAAAATATTTCCGTTTGATATTATTCCAAGAATTATAACCGGATCGGAGTGGGATTTTATTGAACGTGGAATTAAGCAACGGCTTCGGGCGCTAAATCTCTTTCTAAAAGATGTCTATCATGATCAGTTTATTTTAAAGGATGGGGTAGTGCCTATCGAATTGGTTTATTCCTGTCCGCATTACCTGCGCGAAATGCAATGGATTAATGTACCGTTTGATATTTATGTACACATCGCGGGAATAGATTTGATCCGGGACTTTGATGGAACGTTCTATGTGTTGGAAGATAATCTGCGCACGCCTTCCGGTGTTTCGTATATGATTGAGAATCGGGAAATCACGAAAAGGATATTTCCGGATTTGATTCCACAAAACCGTGTTCGACCGGTCATTCAGTATCCGCATATTCTTTATAAAAATTTAAAAGCGCTTTCGCCACGCAAAACAGAATCCCCCAATATTGTTTTGCTCACGCCCGGTATTTTCAACTCCGCATATTTTGAACATGCTACACTTGCCCGGTTAATGGGTGTGGAATTGGTGGAAGGACGCGACCTGCTGGTAGAAAACCATAAAGTTTTTATGAAGACTACAGCCGGCCTTCAGCAAATTGATGTGATTTATAGAAGGGTGGATGATAACTACCTCGATCCATTGGTGTTTGAGCCTTCCAGTGCACTGGGTGTTTCGGGTCTTCTTTCCGCATACCGCAAAGGAAATGTTACCATTGTCAATTCTATTGGGAACGGGGTTGCGGATGATAAAGCAATTTATGTATACGTGCCGGATATGATTAAATATTATTTGAATGAAGAACCCTTGTTAAAAAATGTTCCCACCTATCAACTTTCAAAACCGGAAGAACGCGAACATGTACTCGCAAATATTACCAAAATGGTGGTAAAAAAAACAAATGAATCGGGTGGTTACGGCATGTTGATGGGGCACGAAAGCACTGAACTCGAAATTGAAAATTATAAAAAGGAAATACTAAAAGACCCACGTCAATTTATCGCACAACCGATAGTCAGTTTGTCTACTGCACCCTGTTATGTGGATGGACAGGTGCAACCCAGGCGGATTGACCTTCGCCCATTTGCGTTGTATGGTCCGGATGGAATTGAAATTGTTCCGGGTGGATTAACACGTGTAGCGTTGCGCGAAGGATCCTTAGTGGTAAACTCATCACAAGGGGGTGGGAGTAAAGATACATGGGTGCTTACTGATTTCTGATTCAATGGGAATGCACAATATTAATTTTTTTACAAGATGCTGAGCCGCGTTGCTGATTCACTTTATTGGATGTCACGCTACATGGAGCGTACCGATAGCATTTTGAGAATGCTCAAGACCAATCACATGGCGTCACAAGATGACATTGACGGGTTTACCTGGCGTCCGGTGCTACGGATTTTCAGCACAATGGAAGAAGATCTAATTGTACGCTATGAAAAGGATGGGCGAAAGGTTTTGCAGTATATGGTACTCGATAAAGACAATGCCAATTCGTTGTATAATTTGGTAACAATGGCACGTGAAAATGCGCGTGCCGGTCAGGATAATATCACGATTGAACTTTGGCAGAGCCTTAACGATTTTTATCATATCGTGCGCCATGATCGGCTTGCGCATTCATTGCAGCATGATGATCCGGTAACAGTCTTGGATGCTTTGATAAAGCAATGCATGTTGTACTTTGGTATCCTCGACATAACCATGTTCAGAGGCGAAGGATTAAGTTTTATTAATCTTGGAAAATTTCTGGAGCGCGCCCTTCAGACGGCTGATATTTTGGATGTCAAGTTTAGTGACTTGTCTTATGATTTGGATTCAACTGCAGATACAACTTACTGGAAACATTTGCTATTGACCGTTTCCGGTTATGCTTTGTATATGAAAAGATATCGGTTTGGGTTTGAAGCACGCAATATTATTGATCAGATCCTGTTCAATGTTGATTTTCCCCGGTCGGTGTATTATTCGGCCAATCAATTGCACCGGAATTTTATGCGCTTAAAGGGAGATCAAAATTTAAATGGGTATGCAAAAGTTGATTTTCTGATCGGAAAATTAAAAACCAAACTCCAATATTCGGATGTCCATAGCGTTTCAACAATGGGGTTACATAACTATTTACAAGAAATACGTTCCGATATCTATGCCATTGCCGGAACCTTGAACCAATACTATTTTGCGTATAGTTAACTTAGAAGTATGTCAAAGTTTAAAATAAGACACCTTACACGCTACCGCTACGAAGACACGGTGCGCGATAGTGCGAATCAAATCATGCTCTATCCGATCAATGATGATTTTCAACGGGTATTGCAACACACCTTGATCGTTACCGAAAATCCGATGATCAATGTGCACACCGATTATTTCGGAAACACGGTTGGTACATTCACCAATGCGCAACCCCATCTGGAACTTACGATAGATTCACAAGTTTCTGTTGAAACCCTGGAAAGGAAAATGCCCGAGGATATAATCATTGCTGAAAAGCAGTGGGAAGAACTCGCGCGGTTGAAATTTCAATTTGGAATTATTGACTACACGCGTCAGGAACGGTTTCAGGCTTTTGAGGAAGTGGAAGAAATAATTGAGGAAGAACGTTGCAAAATTTGCACACCACTCGAATCTGCGAAACATTTTAGTGAATACGTATTCAAAACCTTTACCTATCTGAAAGGGATAACGACAGTAGAAAGCACACTGGATGATATTTGGAAAATTAAAGCCGGTGTTTGCCAGGACTTCGCGCATGTGTTGTTGATGATGCTCCGGCAAATCAATATACCTGCACGCTATGTAAGTGGATATATATGTCCGAATAGGAGTGGGATGCGTGGTGAAGGAGCTACCCATGCATGGGTGGAAGCGTATATTCCCTTCTATGGTTGGCTCGGCCTTGATCCTACCAACAATTGTATTGTAAACGAAACCCATGTACGCCTGGCAGTTGGAAAAAATTTCTCAGATTGTTCACCTGTAAAGGGCACGTATCGTGGTACATCCAATCACACACTGGATGTTGCTGTTTCGGTTTCCTATGAGGATGGTCACAGCGTTGGCGGTGAAATGGAAATAACACCGAACTCAACCACTACATCGAATTACCAGAATTCGTTTAGGAGAAATCAGGAGATCCAGATGCAGCAATAAGCGGGCATTCCAACTTTTGGATTTGTGGTTTTGCTTTATTGCGGCACCGTTTGCGGAACCGTTCGCAATGTTATTCAGCAATCTGTTTTGAAATCGTTTTCCTAAACTTGTTATTATTGCACACATCGCTTTAAAAATTTAGCTTCATGTGCAAAACTATCCTGACTGTCTGTCTATATCTCATTTTTTTTAACCTATCGGCACAACAACTTCAATCCCCGAACGGGAAATTGGTCATGTCATTTTCATTGCAAGCAGATGGCACGCCCGCTTATCGTTTAACATACGCTGGAAAAGAAGTAATAAAATCCAGTACACTGGGATTGGAATTAAAGGACGATAAAAAATCATTATTGAATGGTTTTACGATTCAGAAAACTGAAACAGCAACGCATGATTCCACTTGGGAACCTGTTTGGGGTGAAGTGAAAACCATTCGTAATCAATACCATGAATTGGCCATTACTTTGCATCAAACTGAAACAGATCGACAACTGGTAATTCGCTTTCGATTATTCAATGAAGGTCTTGGGTTCCGGTATGAATTCCCATCGCAAAAAAACCTGGTTTACTTTATTATCAAAGAAGAGCGCACCCAATTCGCCATGACAGGCGACCACACGGCCTTTTGGCTTCCAGGTGATTATGATACGCAAGAATACGACTACACAACTTCAAGGTTATCGGAGATACGTCCGCGCATGAAGACTGCGATCACACCGAATGCTTCACAAACACCTTTTTCCCCCACCGGAGTGCAGACCTCATTGATGTTAAAAACAGAGGATGGCCTTTATATCAACATCCATGAAGCAGCCCTCATAAATTATTCATGCATGCATTTAAATCTTGATGATGCTAATATGATTTTTCAATCCTGGTTAACACCGGATGCAAAAGGTGATAAAGGTTACATGCAAGCCCCGGGGCAATCACCCTGGAGAACAATTATGGTAAGCGATGATGCTCGTGATATTCTTGCCAGTGCTATGACCTACAATTTAAATGAGCCCAATAAAATTGAAGACACCTCATGGATTAAACCCATAAAATACATGGGTGTATGGTGGGAAATGATCACCGGAAAAAGTTCATGGTCTTATACGAATGAACTCCCTTCCATCCAAATTGGAAGTACCGATTATACAAAAGTGAAACCAAACGGTACACATGGGGCTACTACCGCCAATGTAAAAAAGTATATCGACTTCGCTTCCGAGCACGGCTTTGATGCACTGTTGGTGGAAGGTTGGAATATCGGATGGGAAGATTGGTTCGGAAACCACAAAGATTATGTATTTGATTTTCTTACACCATATCCGGATTTTGATTTACCGCTACTTCGGGACTATGCAAAAGCAAAAGGGATTGAGTTGATGATGCACCACGAAACTTCAGGATCCACCCGCAACTATGAACGCCACCTGGATGCTGCTTTCAAATTGATGAATGACAACAATTACACTTCAGTAAAAACGGGATATGTTGGGGATATCCTTCCTATTGGATATTATCACTATGACCAGTGGACCAATAACCATTACCAATATGTAATTGAGAAAGCCGCGGACTATAAAATTATGATCAACGCGCACGAAGCTGTTAGGCCAACAGGTATTGCCCGCACGTATCCCAACATGGTGGGAAATGAATCTGCAAGAGGAACAGAGTATCAGGCGTTTGGTGGCTCGAAGCCCAACCACGTTACCATCCTTCCGTTCACACGTCTAATAGGTGGGCCAATGGATTATACTCCCGGCATTTTTGAAATGGACATCAGCAAAGTCAACCCGAACAACAATAGCCACGTCAATAGTACATTGGCAAACCAGTTGGCGTTGTATGTCACGATGTACAGTCCGCTTCAAATGGCAGCCGACCTTCCTGAAAATTATTTACGGTTCATGGATGCCTTTCAATTTATTAAAGATGTTGGATTGGATTGGGATGAAAGTAAATACCTCGAAGCAGAACCCGGAAAATACATTACCGTAGCTCGAAAAGAAAAAGGTAAGTCGACCTGGTTTCTGGGCAATGTAAATGGTGAAACACCGCGTGTTTCAAAAATAGCTTTTGATTTTCTTGAAGAAAGCAAAATGTATATTGCCACACTTTATGCGGATGCAAAAGACGCACATTATAAAACCAATCCACAGGCCTATACTATTCGTAAAGCAGTGGTTACTTCAAAATCAAAACTCGAACAATGGTCCGCGGCTGGTGGTGGGTATGCCATCAGTATTGTGGAAGCGGATAAAAAGGAGACGAAAGGTTTAAAGAAATTGTAGAAATGCAACGGCTATCCATCCGCTTTACTCATCGGAAATTGGATGGTGAAGCGTGTAAATTTATTCTGAATGCTCTCCACCTGAATGGACCCGCCCATAGATTCTACTTGGGTGCGTGCTAAGAAGAGGCCAAAACCCTTGCCCGCCACTTCTGTATGAAAGCGTTGGTAGAGGTTGAATATTTTATCCCCGGCATAACGCATATCAATACCGATACCGTTGTCCTCAATGTCAATAATCACTTTGTTGTCAACTACTTTGTTTGAGCATTTAATAACAACAGCGCGCTCATGGCTGGAATATTTCAGTGCATTGTGAATTAGATTATAAAAAACGCTATAGATATAAGGGCGCAAACCATCGATGTGAACTTCACTAAACGCATCGATATCCACCATGGCACCCACATTTTTGATTTCATCCGTCAATGTTTTAATCACAAACTGCAATTGGGATTTAAGCTCCACTCGTTCACTTAAATTTCCTATACCTTTGCGAATGCTCAACACTTTGCTCAAATCAGAGATCACTTCATCGAGGTCTTTGGCGCTTGTGTCCAACAATCTGACTACTTCTTCGTCTCCGGTATGGAGCAGGTTGATAAGGCCTTGTATCCGTGCTACCGGACCACGGATGTTATGGGCAGTGATAAACGCAAACTGTTCAAGCTTTGTATTTTGATCAATCAATTCTTCGTTTAATTGTTGGAGGACTGTTGTTCGTTCAACAACCCGTTCTTCAAGGGAGTGTTTCACACGCTCTAATTCTATATTGCGTTGATCCATCATTTCCGATTGAGAGGTCAGCTCTTCGTTTTGAGCGGCTATCTCTTCTTGTTGGATTTGTAGCGTACGGGTACGTTCACTTACTAGCTGTTCCAACAAGAGTGTTTGATTGCGTAAGGATTTAGTGCGCCAGCGAAAAATCGCATAAATCAAGGCAATCAATACTCCGAGAACAAGGCCAATGAACCAGGGCGCCCGCCAAAGGGGAGGTTTTATTCGGATGGCCAATGCAACGCCATACGGTTCCCATTCACCAAAAGAGTTCGAAGCTTTCACACGAAACACATAATTACCGGGAGGAATATTGGTGAATTGTACCCTGCGTTCGTTCTCAATGAAGGTCCATGTTTTTTCATATCCGTCTAGAAAATATTGATACGAAGTATGTGCTGGATAAGAAAAGCCAAGACTACTAATTTCAAATCCAAAATTACGTTCACTCCAGGAGAGCACCATGCTGTTGTTTTCAAGTATCTGGCCAATGGTTTGCTGATTTCCAGTTTGCTCGTGGCGTGCGCCATTCACAAACAACCCGGTAATAATACACTTTGGTATTTCACTTACTATGGCCAGTGCCGCTGCGGGGTCGAATACCGTGAGGCCATTAACCCCACCAAAATACATCATACCGGAAGGTGATCTGAAATATGCATTGGTGTTGAACTCATCGCCTTGCAACCCATGGGTCTTGTTAAAAACCCGAATACACCGGAGTTGTGCTTTATTAAATACAGCAATCCCTTTATTGGTACTGAGCCATAGATTATTATCATTGTCTTCCAAAATACCATACACTACATTATTAGGTAATCCATCCTTTTCAGTAAAGCTTGTGAATGTATCGTTCAATTTATCAAACAAGACAAGGCCTTTGCCGGATGTTCCAATCCAAATTTTTCCTTCACGATCTTGAAAAAAGGTTTTGACGACAGCATCGGGAAAACTGTTTTGGTCGGCAGGATTGTTTTTGAAATCATTGAGCACGACAAAAGGGTGCGCCCCTGTATCATACTCTAAAATACGTTCGTACCGCTCGGCCCATAGCATTTTGTTAATAAACATCATGGAGAGGGTTCCTGTGTATGCTACACGTTTTATTTGTTGGGTGCGGATATTATAAATAAAAATACCAATGGAATTGGCCACCATTAATTCATCTCTGGAAATAAACAAGAGATCATTAACAAGAATGTCGGGGTTGTCGAATTGCGGGATGTTGGAATATTGCACTTCTTTGCCTTTCCATTTGCGTAAACCCCGTGAGGTTGCCATCCACAATTCCCCGGAAGGGGATAAGGCCAAATTATTGATCCTTGCTTTTATTCCATCTTTCGATTGTATGTCAAAACGTGCAGACTTGCCTTCGGCCAGGTTGAGCACATCAAATCCGTCTGTGGTCGCAATAAATAATTCGTTGTCATTTTCTGTTACGATAGAGGCAATGAAATTATTAGATAATGAAAGTGGCGCTCCGGGAAAACTTCCAAAGTAATTGAATACCGAAAGTTGAGGACTGTATTTGTTAAGGCCCATACCGTTTGTACCTACCCATACTACACCATCTTTTGTTGCAAAAAGACAGGACAAGTAATCACTTGATAATGAAAATGGATCTTGTGGAATATAGTGGAGTGTTTTGCTTAGCTGAAGGGTTGAATCAAATACAAATACTTCATTGCGGATTACCCACAAATCACCATTTTTCAATTTTAGAATTGCCTGATGTTGATCCGCTACTGCAGTCCCCTTTGGAAATGTAAAGAAGGATACAAACCGATTGTCATTGAAGTCATACAAGTACAGACTATCAACGGTCTGCACGAACACTTCCGCTGTTGGCTTTGAATGATAATATGCTAACCTTCTGCTTGATTTTAATTTTAACACAAACGGATTTCCACCTTTGCTTGTGTATATTCGATCCATAGTAGCGATCCAACTTGTCCCATCTTTTGTAACCGTGTAGTTCCTGATTTCCAAAAGGTCAAACGCTGCATAGGTTTTATTACGTGAAAACTTACCGGTTGTCAAATTGAATTTCCAGATACCTTTATTGGTACTGAGCATCAACACACTATCTGACTCCTGGTGCATATCATTGACGACAATACCGCTTTTTGTAGGGTTGGATACAAAGCGATAATTAATGAAAGAATTCTTATCAGCAACAAACCGGCTCAGGTAATTTACAGTCGAAACCCAGAGGTTTTGGTTATCATCAATAAACAGTTTGTGGATATCATTGCGCGGAATGGAGGTTGGATTATCCGGATTATTTTGAAACACATAGAATTGATTGCCATCGTATTTATTGAGGCCGTCCAGGGTGCCAATCCAGAGGTATCCGAACTCATCCTGCACCATGGATTTTATAGCCGATTGTGAAAGTCCATCTTCTACAGAGATGTGTTCAAACCGAACCTGATTTTGGCTAAAAACTGGCAAGGCAACAAGCAGGAGGACAGCTGCCAATAATCTGTTCATAATGTTAATGTACTAAACTAGTCGCAATCTAAGGTAAGGTTATGAATATCAATTAAAAAAATGCTTAACCATGACTATTTATATGTTCTTTTAAATCAACAAATCCGGGAGCAAAACCACAAAAAAATTAATTGTTTAGCGCAGCCTATTTCGGTTAGTTCTTCAAATATTTATGGAGAATAATAATCCAGTTGGAAACATAAGGTTCATCTTTCCGTATATTAACTGCAATTACGAATAATATCATTCTTAGATTATGAAGAAAACCAAACTAGGGGAGTTTGAAGAATTGGTGCTGCTTTCCGTGGCGGCATTACAAAAAGAGGCCTATGGTGTTGAGATTAAGCGCGAACTGGAAGAAAGGTTAAAGGAAAAATTAAGCGTAGGCTCTATTCAATCGGCCCTCAAACGCATGGAAGAAAAAGGATTTCTCACATCTGAATTTGGGGAAGCTACCCTGAAGAGAGGCGGCAAGCGCAAGCGCATTTACACCACCACTTCCTATGCACACAAAGTGTTGGCGGAGTTAAAAGAAATCCGTGCAGGACTGTGGGACTCCATTCCAACCCTTACTCCTGAGCTAAAAATAATATGAGTCAATCGACTGATATACGACCACCTTCCTGGGCACTGTGTTGCTTGCGTTACTTGCTTAAAGAAGAATACATAGAAGAGATAGAAGGCGATATGGAAGAGTTATTCTTTGATCAGTTGGAGAAGGGTTCGTCACAGCGTGCAAAGCGCATCTATGTTTTAGAGATGATCAAACTCATCCGACCTTCTTTGTTAAAAAATTTCACATCATCCTCCACTTTAAATTCATACGGCATGTATAAAAACTATTTTAAAATCGCGTGGCGAAACCTGATCAAGAAGAAAGCCTATTCTGCTATTAATATTTTTGGCCTTGGCCTGGGCATCGCGTGTTGCTTTTTGATTTTCATGTATGTGCAGGATGAGCGATCATATGATACCTATCATGAAAAAGGTGATCGTATTTACCGTTTGATTCACGGGTCAAGAATAATGGAAGGTCCTGAAAAAGGGGACGTAAATCCTAATCCTTTTTGGGTGTGGGGCAATGCACCGGTAGGACCAGCACTGAGCAATCATTTTCCCGAGATAGAAAAGATCGTTCAATTTTCCGGTCGCTCCAATGTGCTGTTGCAATACGAAGACAAAATATTTCAGGAAGATGATGTCTTCTGCATGGATTCCACAGCATTTGATGTGTTCAGTTGGAAGCTTCTTCAGGGTGATCCGAAAACGGCATTGGTAGTGCCGTATAGTATTATACTTACCGAGCACACTGCCAGAAAGTATTTTGGTGATGAAGATCCTCTCGGAAAAATATTAAAAGGAGAAGGAGGCAGAGTAAACGATGGTGACTATACGGTAACGGGAGTAATGGAAGAAGTTCCTTCCAATTCCCACTTTCGTTTTGATGCATTGATTTCTATGAGTTCGTTTAAACAATCCCGCGCAGAAGTATTTGGCTGGTGGGGTTATGTTGATTTCTACACCTATTTTGTTGTTAATGAACAATTCAATGAAGCGCATTTCAAATCAAAAATTTCGGATTTTATTGCCCGTTATCATCCTGAGCCGGAGTGGGGATACACCTTTGATATAGAGCCCCTCAAAGATGTGTACCTACGTACCAAGGCAGAAAGACAACCAGGGGAAACAGGAAGTCTCGCCAATATTTATGTGTTCTCTATAATTGGTTTGTTCATATTGGTGATTGCGATGATCAACTTCATGAACCTTTCCACAGCACGGTCATTGGAACGCGGAAAAGAAGTGGGGATTCGGAAATCTGTTGGTGCAGAACGAAAAAGTTTGATCTTTCAGTTTCTTGGTGAATCGATCATTATCGTTTTCTTGTCGATGTTGGTGGCGATCTTGATTATTCTTGTTGCATTGCCCTTCATGAACAACCTCACCGGAAAAGAATTTTCTTTGGAACCATTTATCAATATCCAAACAATACTTTTTGGCGTAGTGGTGATGGCACTCATTGGATTACTGGCGGGTTCCTATCCGGCATTTGTGTTGTCGGGTTTTAAACCTGTACAAGTAATGAAGGGTATTGTAAAGTCAACAGCAGGGGGTGTTAATTTGAGAAAGTCATTGGTTGTTTTTCAATTCAGCCTTTCCATTGCCTTGATTGCCGGAACAATCATAGTCTATACCCAGATGAACCATCTTTTGGATAAAGATCTGGGCTTCGATAAAGAACGTATGTTGATTTTGGATTACAATTATGATTCGGAAGTCAATACAAAAACGGAAGTATTGAATACGGCCATGCGCACCATTCCTGAAGTAACGTCAACAGCTTTTACACGCAGTGTTCCTGGGAGCCATTTTCCCAATGCCGGTACTGAAATTCAAAATGCAACGGGTGAAATGGAAATGATAGGGCAAGCTATTTTTCAGGTAGGGATGGATTTTGTTCCTCATTTCGATTTGGAATTATTGGCCGGACGTTCTTATTCACGTGATTTCCCTTCTGACTCAAGCAGTGCCCTAATCGTAAATGAAGCAGCCGCTAAGCAATATGGATACGCCAATCCTGTTGATATTGTTGGTAAGAAATTTAGTCAGTGGGGAAGGGAAGGAGAAGTAATTGGCGTTGTAAAGGACTTCAATTTTATTTCGTTGCACCGCAACATTGAACCCTTGACCTTGCCTTTTTCACCATACTCAAGTCGGTATATGTGTTTGAAAGTAAAATCTGAAAACTTAGCCCAAACGACCAAAGAAGTAGGCGCTATCTGGACTAAGTTGATTCCACACCGTCCATTTTTGTATAGTTTTTTAGACGATGATTTTAATACACAGTATCAATCTGATTTTGTCTTCCGAAAATTGTTTACAACGTTTGCATGTCTCGCCATTTTCATTGCATGTCTGGGGCTTCTTGGATTAGCAACCTACACGGCAGAACAACGCACAAAAGAGATCGGCATCCGAAAAGTTTTGGGTGCAGATGTTCGGAGCATTGTCACCTTATTATCGAAAGACTTTGTGTTGCTGGTATTGATATCGATGTTCATTGCTACGCCTCTGTCGTGGTATGCGATGAACGAATGGCTTGAAGGATTTGCATATCGTATGGAAATTCAATACTGGGTATTTGTATTTGCGGGGTTGATTGCTCTTTCCATTGCCGTCTTTACCATTAGTTTTCAATCCATAAAATCAGCGTTGTTGAATCCCGTGAATTCGTTGAAGAATGAGTAAGGGGAGTAGTATTGAGTATTTATTCGTGAGTCTTGAGTGGTTTTAGAATCTCAATGTTCCTTATGGTTAACACCACAGGTGAAAAAAAAGTCCGGTCAATTAAATGACCGGACTTTTTCAAAAATCCTCATTCAATTTTATCAAACCACAAAACCAGACGAGGATCAACTACTTCTCAGATGTTGACACCTGCAAAAGCGTTTTGTGTTAATACATTTGATAAAATTTGTTTGGGACTAGACATTTGTACCTCCTTTCTTTTGATAAAACATGGACCTTGATATGATTTCAAATAATAATTGAAAACAATCAATGCCGATAACGATCATTATCACAGCCATTAACAAGCAGTTTTGAATAATGGTTTAATGCTTTCTAAATATTTTCATGGCTTTTTTCCAATTAAAGATCTTCTGCCAGAAAAAGAACAGACAAGGAGAATAGGAGGGAAGCATCAGACATGAGATGTAGTAATTTCAAGTTGAAACCCGTAATTTGTGCCCTTACAAATGGACAACGCTATTGGACTCATTGGAAATCATCGGGAGCATTCGGAAAATAGTTCGGTCCCTTAATCTGGAATCAAAAGCGATTCAAAAAGATTTTGGGCTAAGCATCACACAACTCATTTGCTTGGGCCACTTGCAAAACAGTCCGGATTATCGCTCCACCCACCGTGATCTTATGAAAATTTTGAGTTTGAATTCAAGTACCATCACGGGCATTTTGAATCGATTGGAAAAGCGTGGCTATGTGGCACGTGTTAGCAATACAACTGATCGCAGATCAAAATCCATAACCCTTACAGCTTCCGGTATTAAATTGTTGGAAGAAGCGCCTAACGTATTGCACGACCGCTTAGCCAGAAAATTGGATACCCTCTCCAAAAGTGAAAAGCAAATGATTCAACAAGCGCTTGGTATTATTACTTCCGCCATGGAAATCAAAGGTCTCGATGCTTCACCTCTTTTAACTTCCGAAGAACCGATTGAAGGTTAATAAAATCTATAAAACTAGACTTGATAGTACATCAATTAGGTTCTATAGAACATATATTGTAAATTTGTGCCTAAATTTTACCGCTTACAAAACAAACACCTATTAAAATGTTATACACAAAGGAAGATATAGCCTCTATAGAAGAGGCCGAAAACTTTAGTGACTTACCCAAAAGTATTAGAACAGTTGATTCGCTTGAAAGTCTTGAAAATCAGGACATTCCAATTCATTTAAAAAATTTTGTAAAGCTCGATACTTTACGCCACAGGAATTTTGTCAAAAATATGTTTTGGCAACGGATTCCGGCTTTTAAAGACATTTCCGAAGATGAATTTTTGGATATCAAATTTCAAAACAAACACACCGTTCGTAGGGTAGAAAAGCTGGAGGAATTGACAAAAGGTCTTGTAGATCCTAAGTTCATTCAAGAGGTAAAATCAGGCATGGAGAAAGCACCGATGAACCTAAGCATTTCTCCGTATGTATTAAGCTTGATCAATTGGGATGATCCCTACAATGATCCATT
>JBGTGG010000312.1:0-9332 GCA_041746855.1 Cyclobacteriaceae bacterium
ACATCGGCCAGAATATCCTGAAAATCTTCCAAGCCAACCGACACCCGTATTAAGCCCGGTGAAATACCAACAGCTGCCCTTTCTTCGTCACTCAACTTCGAGTGGGTTGTTGAAGCCGGGTGCGTTGCGATGGTTCGCGTGTCTCCAAGGTTAGCGGAATGGGAAATCATCTTTAATGAGTTCAGGAATTTCCTTCCACGATCAATACCACCTTTTACTTCGAAGGTTACCAATCCACCCCCCAACTTCATTTGCTTTTTCGCGAGTGTATGTTGTGGGTGTGAAGACAGGAAGGGATACTTCACCAAAATGACTTCATTATTCTTCTCCAATTCTTGCGCCAGCTTCAACGCATTTTCACAATGACGTTCCATCCGAACGGCAAGTGTCTCCAAACTTTTTGAAAGTACCCAGGCGTTGAACGGTGACATGGCGGGCCCGGTATGGCGCGCGAAAAATCTTACTTCTTTTATTAATTCTTTCGTGCCTACTACTGCTCCTCCAATTACCCTACCCTGGCCATCAATAAATTTTGTTGCAGAATGTGTTACCAAATGCGCACCCCATTCAATCGGGTTTTGTAAATAAGGAGTCGCAAAACAATTGTCAACATTCAAAATGAGATTATGCTTTGCTGCTAATTTTCCTAACCATTCCAGATCCAATATATCCAATGCCGGATTCGAGGGTGTCTCAACAAAAATCATTTTCGTATTCGGTTGGATCAATGCTTCCCATTTCTCAGGCGTGCTCACATCTGCATAGGTGTGTGAAATCCCAACGCGTGGAAACAATGTATTCAAAATCTGATGGGTCGACCCAAACACCGAACGTGATGCCAATACATGATCACCGGATTTTAAAACCGAAGCCATACTAATATACATAGCCGCCATTCCAGATGCGGTTGCAAAACCATCCTCCGCGCCTTCCAGCAAACAAAGTTTATCGATAAATTCATTGCAGTTCGGATTAGAGAAACGTGTATAGATATTCCCTGGTTCTTCATCTGCAAATAACGCTCGCGCTTGCTCTGCATCATCAAATACAAAACTTGAAGTGACGTACAACGGAACCGAGTGCTCACGAAATTCAGAACGTGCATGTTGGGCACGGATCGCATCGGTTTCAAAGTTTCCTTTCTTCTGAGCCATTCCTTATCTAATTAATGATTTCAAAACTGTGTGTAACGGTGGCGGTCTTCTCAAGCGTTTTTGCCACCGAACAATATTTATCTACTGCAAGACTAACGGCCTTCCCAACTTTCAATTCATCTAAATCTCCAAACAATTTAAAATGAGTATGCACTTTTGTAAACAAGGAAGGGATCGCATTCGCCTCCCGTTCTCCTGTAACCGTTATCTTAATATCCGTTAATACTTGCTTCTGCTTTTTCAAAATATTGATCAAGTCAATAGCGCTGCAACTTCCCAATCCGGAAAGCAACAATTGCATGGGTCGCATTCCCTGGTTGGTACCGCCAATATCCGGTGAAGCATCAATATGAATGGCACTACCTTGCTCATTCTTCGACTCCATGTGGAAGTCACCGCTTATCCGTTGTAGTTCAATCTTTATCATGCAAAAATGTAACGTCCGGCAAAAATAAACTTCCCGCTACCATTCCCAAAATACTTAATAAAGTGGCAGGAATCAGGGATGGTATCTCCAGCGGAAATACAAATTCAAAAACAATCCAGCTCACCAATCCTACTACCATTGCTAATATTGCTCCCAACCGATTTGATCTCCGCCAGTACAACCCAAACGTAAGAGGCACAAACAAAGAGACCAGACTAAGAATAGAAGACTCCCCCACCAATTCATAAATATTTGTGCGCACACTGGCCATAATCGTTGCCAACACGCCAAACAATAAAACCGAAAGCCTTGTGATTTTTAAAAACTGGTGGTCATGAAGTTTGCCCCGAAAAAGTGGTTTGATAATATTTTCTGAAAAAACGGAAGCAGGTGCTAAAATAGCAGAGCTGGTAGTGCTCATTATTGCAGACAACAACGATCCGAAGAACAAAACCTGAAGCGGCAAACTCGTATGTTGTAGTACCATATTCGGTAACGCCAATTGCGGATCACCCAAATTTTGATCGGGATACAAATGTTGCGAACATAAGGCGATGAACAACGGCAACATCGCAATAGTAAGATACATCGCTCCGGCTATCAGGCAGGATTGAACAGCCACATTCGCAGACTTTGATGACATTGCCCGTTGATAAACATCCTGCGAGGAGATAGAACCCAAACCGATAACCGACCATGCCGCGATGTATGTGGTAATCTCTTTCCATTCGAAAGAAGGAAAGACCTGAAAGGTTTCTTTTGGAACCTCATTCAGAACAGTCATTACCCCGCCCGCCTCATTGGCAAGGATGACAGCAATCGCCAGCAACCCACCAACAATAATGATGCTTTGAATAAAGTCAGTAATCGAGATCGCCCACATACCACCGATGTAAGTATAGATTGTAACAATAGACGCACTCACGGCAACCCCTATCCAAATCTCCAACCCGGTAACGATGTTTAGGATGAGTCCCATGGCAACAAGCTGCGCTGCAATATATCCTACATACGGAGGCACAAGAAAAATACTGGCCACCAAGCCAACCCTTTTTCCAAAGCGGACAGTAAAATAATCCCCTAACGTTAATAAGTTGAGATTGTAAAGTTTTCGTGCAAAGAACAAACCGAAGAGTACAAGACACAAGGCTGCACCGAAGGGGTCTTCGATCACGTGCAGAAAACCTCCTTTCATAAATTCAGAAGAGGCTCCAAAGACAGTTTCCGAGCCAAACCAGGTAGCGAATAAAGCCGAAGCACTCAGCATCATTGGTAGACTTCTACCGGCCAACATAAAATCACCAGAAGACTTTACTCTTTTAGAAGCCCAGACACCCACCAAAATGGTTAAGGCGAGATATAGAATGATGGAAATTAAAAGCAAAGCCTATTCGTTGCAACAAAAATAGAATTGTGCTTCTGGTAAACAAATTAATTACTTCCTTTTGCCCAACTGAAAGGAGCGACTAATGTTAAAACCAAAATGAATGTCGCCATCAAAAAAATTGCCATCCTATTAGCAATCTACAAACTTTGCTTTTCCATTGTTGGTCTAAATATCGAAACCTTTTCAACATGATGATGTTCATAATAGGTTTCACTTCCTTCTCAGTAAGTGGTGCTGAATTATAAAAGTGAATTAGGTCAAGGCAAAAAAAAATCCCTCGAAGTCCTGGACCTCAAGGGATTTTTTTGTCTATAGTTGGCTTTAATCTTGATTCAAATGTATTCGGTTCGGGTCAAACCACAATCTGATAATCGCCAACAGGAAGAAATCAGGGGTAAATTGTCTTTATGGGAGTTTAGCGGATTGCTAAAATAGAAAATCCCCCAGAGTTCTCGACTTAGGGGGATTTTCGTGTCTATAGTTGGCTTTAATCTGTTTCAAATTTAGAATAAAAAATTAATTATACAAGTAGCAAATAGGATTTTACCCTAAAAATGTTGTTTTACATCATTATTGAGATAAACTATCAACGGCTACCGAATCCACCTTAGCATCTTGATAGGTGTCATGGATCCGTTCTTTTAGTTGTGGCTTCGATCCCGGAAAGGTTGTACGCTGACTAATATCATAGCTAGCATATGCCAGTAGGATTGCAAATGCCACTGCGAAAAGAATGAATATTTTTTTTGATTTCTTCACCTAGATGAACTCGATAATCTTATCTGCCAACTCAACATTATCCGTTAACAATTCATAGAACTGATCTTTATTAAAGCGAAGCATTACAACGTTTCCCTTCGCCTTTACCAAATTGGTGTTTACAAAATTAGGGGCTCCCAACATCTCACCAACAAACTGCCCATCGGAAAACTGGCTGATCAGCTCCCCTCTCTTAAAGAATTCAACTTTGCCCGCTACGATTACATAAAAATTGTTGTTGTTCTTTTCGTCAAGGATCAATGTTTCCCCAGTCTTCAATCGCAACTCTTCACAAATATCGGAAAGGTGTGAAAGGATAATGCCCGGTATGGCTTCAAAAGCATTAATACGTTGTAGGAAAAGTACTTTCTCAAATCCCGTCATTCGTTTTGAATGCAGGATAAGGTCGTTCAGTTCTTTGCTCCGCTTCTCACCTAATCGGGAAACATTAAGATGATATGCGTCAGCACTAATTTGGAAAAGTGCATATGCAGCAACCTCACTTATTAAACTATCCGGATTAAACATTTGGGCAATCAGATCAAGCTCAAACTCCCCATACTTTTGTAACCCAATATGAAACAATACACATGCTTTTGTCCAGCGGTTGGATTGTGTGAAATCGCGATTGATTATAAACTTTAACACCAGTCGCGAGTCGATGGATGCGCGTGGATAGAAGTCTTCAAGTTTACTGATGCGCTCTGAGTCGGTGAGATCATCCAGTACCGGGATAACCCGTTGCTTTAATTGATCCGACAAGAAAACATCCAGCATTTCTACGGCATAGGTGATGCCTTCGCTTGTATTGCTATCAATATTCTCTTTCACTAATTGAATGGAGCGCGTATCGTACAACATCGCCAACATCGTGTAGATGTGTTCAATATCCCCAAGGATTTCCAGGCGAAGGGATTCTTTGATTTTTTCGCCAAATGCTTCCGATTCGATTTCTTGTATGGCGCTTAAGTTCCAGCGGATGTCGGCAAGGTCAGCTTCCAGCACATACTTTATACGTGTAATCTGCGAGATACCTGCTTTAAACCCGCATTCACCAAGGGAAAGTAAAACCTGTGATACCACAATCTTGTTAGGGTAGTCCATTTTGGTCCATAGCATCTCCTTCGCGCGGTTTCCACCGATCCTACCCATTACCTGAACGATCTTCAACATTACCTGGGAGGACTGGCCAGTCCGGTGAAATGCAGAATCAAGTTGGGTCAATGAAGCTTCACCAATCAACTCCAACGAATTCATGCATTGATTGCTAAACTCCGGGCTACTTAGGTTTTCAATTAAGGCGTTGATCACTTCCGGATTATTCTTTTTAACGGCAGTTTTGATCGCGGTCTTTCTAACTTTCGATTCCGGGTCGGCCAACAGTTCCATTAAAAAAGATGTGCACTCATCCTTTGAAGTATGCAATAATAATTCAGCTGCATAATGGCGGTCATCAGGATTGGACGAGCGCGTCAATTTTTGTATTCGTTGTTTGGTGATGTCTCCATCATTTTGAATAATCATGTCAAGGTCTGCCCTACTTAAAACATTTTTAAGTTTCCCTTCTTCAGCAGATTCATCTACACGGATTACATACTTGTCCGAAACAGAAAGACCTTTCAGTTCATTCATTCGTTGCTGTGCATAATGGCGGGTGGTCTCATCATCGTTCTTCATCAGGCTATTGATCCAGCCTGCCATATTCGTGGCATTCAGTTTTTCTAAAAGCTTAAAAGAAAAAACTGCTTTTTCTGAGGATGATGATCGGAGCATTTCTTGAAGTTTGCTGCTCACTTGGGAAAATCCTCGTTCTAATTTTTCAATCTTTCTATCCCCACTTTCAAGTTTCTGACGAATTTTATTTCGATAGCCTCCATGCAATTTATTTACAAAGTAAAGGTATAGCCCCGCAAGGACTATCAATAAAACCGAAAGATGAATGACCCGAAAAGAAGGGATCAGCGCGAAAACAAAGATCAACAAACCTGCTATAAAGCGTGCACTCTCATTTACCAATCCTTCTACTTTTGATTGAATGCTGAATCGTAAGTTTCCCTCCAGCGGAATAAAAAATAATTTAAATACGGGGTTCTCCAATGAATCGCGAAGGGTCCAGTTAAACAACCGTGTAAGGGAAATGAAAAGGAAAAAATACAGGAACCCAACGGGGGAATCCCCTTTTTCAAACCCCAAAATCCCGCCCGAGGCGATTGCAATGATTGCAAAAATCCCAACAACAACAGGCAGTAGATACAATGAAACCTTTAAACCATAATTGGAGATTATCCGGTTATTAACAAACGTCTGCATGATCAAACTCAACCCATACACCGAGCCAGTAAAAAATGCCATGAAGTTGGTAAGTTCGCGCTGATTTGGGTACTGTTCTTTCACAAGTTCCTGAAAAGCGAATTGGCTGAACACAAATGTCACCATCGAAACCAATAGGAAACCTGAGAGCAATAATATATAGGGATCCGAGAAAATTTTTCGAATGGTGGTTTCCCTTCTTACTTCCTTGCCAAACTCTCGTGGGTTGTTTTTTGACAACTCAAATTTTGAGGAGATTACAACAATCAAAACAAGAACAACCAGAATACTTCCCGCGCACACAAGAAGATAATTGGTGGTATCCGGAAAAAGGCCGGAAGTAAAAGGAATTGAAAAAGTAGCGATGATGGCAGCGATGAGTTGTCCTGTATCAATCCATCCAATGATTCGCTTTGATTGGCGAAAATTGAAAAGCCTACCAAACGTGCCCCAATAACTTAAAAAGAGGACCGCTACTATCGGCCCGGTCATACAATATAAGGTGAACAACAAAAACTCTTCCCATTCGGCAAGGTCATTGTGCAATAGGTAGTACACCCCAATGGTGAATCCGAAAATCAATACAATACTGGACACCACCAGTGTTGAGAACTTAATCCAGTTTTGGAAATAAGAAAAAAGTGAAGTAGTGATAATACCAAGTGCACCGGCAATCAAAAAAGCTTTGTCGAGGTGCTCCCCTAACCGGTTCAAAAAAAGTGAGTCGGCTGTTACCTGGTAGGTTGCAATGAACACTCCCATGAAAAAACCCGTGGTCAACATGAGCGCAATTTGAACCTGCTCTGCGCTCCGTACCTTTAGCGGAGTCAAAAAATTTCTCATGCTTTACTATCCATACGTCTTCATGATGAAGGGGGCCTTACACGAAGGCAATGCCATCAACCGACCAAATATAAAATAAAAAAACCGGCTTTTAAGGCCGGCCTTTTTACTAAATTATCGAAAAGGGTGATATTATTTTACTTTTGTACTATCACCTTTTCCTCCAGACTTTTCCAGTTTGAATTTAGCATTCAAACCATCAATAACATCTTTTGTGATTTCCAAACTATCCCCAGCATACATCACATCGCTTGTAGGATCATATTTCAAAACCAACTGAAGTCCACGGTCTTTTCCATATTCTTTCAAAAAAGAAGTAATCCGATCATACAATTCTTTTTGGAGTTTATTCTGTTCAATCATCAACTCCTGACTAAGGCTTTGTTGATACATCTCCAGGTTCTGCTGTTTACGGGTCAACTCTTCCTCCGCACCGCGTTGTTGGTTGTAGGTCATGTTGTTGATATTTCGTTGGTACGCGGTTATCTCATTTTGAAGTCCTTGGGCGCGGTTTCTATACTCAGAATCCATTTTGCTTCCCTTTTCTTCCAGACGTACGCGTTCCTGTTTTAAATACTCATAATGCTCCAGAACTGAGTCTGAATTGATATACGCAATGGATAGATTACCAGAAGCTGTAGATGACCCACCGGTAAAGGATTGTTCGGAATTTCCAGAGAAATGAAGGAAGTACAAGATACCCACCGCCACAAGCAGCACAGCATTTAAAATCAAGGATAAGTTTTTCATCTAAGTTTAAGTTTGAGCGGCAAATATAAGGATGCAAGTCAAAACCAAACAAAATTGAGCGGATTATAATAGTTCCAAGTGTAAACTACTCGGATTTCGTTTGAAAACTGTACAGGGTCTGGTCTAATTTAAGTGTATTTGCATTGAACGCCTCAATTAACCGGGTAATGATGGCACTCGTTATTTGGTCGGTATGTAGCCCTACATCCAGGCCAATCCCGAAATCCGCATGCCAATCATAATCAATATGTTCCTGCACCTTTACCGATTCTTCCTCTTCCAACTCCAGGATTACTTCTGCCATATACATCCCGATTTCCTCTTCCCTTTCGTCCAACATTTGTAAATTCCCATTCTCATCTTCATCATAGGTAATTTTCTCATAGTCTGAAAATTGATTGGCAGCGCGGTGTTCGGCTATGTCAAAAAGCTCACTTTCATGTTGAAGCCGTAAAGTGTACAAGACCGTATCGTAAATGACCTCCTCCCCTTCATGGGTTCCAATAAAGTAGAAATGCGCCATTTCATCGGTCATTTCATCTTCCTGTGAAAGAACATAGTTTTTTCCTGTGGTGCGCATTTTTTCAGCGTAGTCTTTTATTACCTCCACATCAAACCCTTTGTTCCGTGCCATTGAAATATCCATTTAACCGTATCTTTAAATTAAAGAATATTATTGTTAAAAACATCTCTTTTTGCAAGTATTCTTCAAGCTGGTTATAGTTGGTTTGGAGTAAATTAATGAAAAGCAATTTCACTGATCAATCCATGAAAAAACAAATCACCTTACTTTTTTCAATCCTTCTCATTTCAATTACAGCACACGCTCAAAAAGAAACTGTCGATCAATCCCTTAACAAAGAACTTGTAGAAATGGTTAAGGAGGTCTCTGCCGATAGCATCAAAAGCTATATTGAAAAAATGGTTTCATTTGGTACCCGGCACTCTTTGAGCGATACAACCCGAAATGATTTCGGCATTGGTGCAGCCCGCAGGTGGGTAGCATCAAAATTTATTGATTTTGGTAAACGAAACAATGCCCCTATAAAAGTTGAACTTGATCCATATGAATTAAAACCCGGACCAAGGTCCACAAGGATTCCTTATCCAGTTACCATGAAAAACGTTTTGGGAACATTGCCAGGTACGGATAAAAATGATAATCGGGTGATCTTAATTAGTGGACATCTCGATTCACGAAACAGCAATGTGATGGATAGTGTAAACCTCGCCCCGGGTGCCAATGATGATGCCAGTGGTGTAGCCGTTGTGATAGAGTTAGCACGCATCATGTCTAAAAAACGTTTTCCCTGTACCATTATTTTTATGGCGGTGCAAGGTGAAGAACAGGGCCTTGTTGGAGCACGCCACATGGCTGGCAAACTAAAACAAGAAAATGCAAACCTGATCGCCATGTTCAACAATGATATTGTTGGGAATTCCATCGCAAGCGAAACAGGAAACAAGAATGATAAAACCGTGCGAATATTTAGCGAGATGATTCCTGCATTGGAAACCAGTGATGAAACCTCCGCAAGAAATGCATTGAAGTCTGAAAACGATAGTCCTTCCCGCCAACTTGCGCGTTACATCAAAGAAGTGAGTGAACCTTATCTGAATGGTTTTACAGCAACATTAAATGCTCGTCCCGATCGGTTTTTACGCGGGGGCGATCATACTCCGTTTAATCAACTCGGTTTCA
>JBGTGG010000313.1:0-3209 GCA_041746855.1 Cyclobacteriaceae bacterium
CCAGTTGTTTATAGAGAGTGCTATTAATATTCCAATAACCACAAGAATTATTTCTCCTATTGCATAAAGTAGGTATTTTCCAAACTTACTTTCAGTCAGAGTTTTTTGGCGAATTTTTCTAAAGAATTTTATCATTGGTTAACGGTTGAAGCGCAACGAACCTGTATAAAAATCGGCTTAATCGTTTTTATACTATTTTAGCATTCTTACTATTTATTAATTCAAATTGTTTTACTTCGCAATAAGGCCGGCATTTATACCGGCTTTTAAGTCAAAACTATCACCTACAGACCCGACAATTGCATCACCACGATTCAGTTCTAACAAGTCCCTTAAGGTGTATAGCGCATTGATTCCCGTACAATGGGCTCCAATTATTTTCGAAACTCCAAAATCCTTAAGTTTACCTGCCGTCCATTCCAACTGCTCCTCTGAAGCATCAAATAAATGGAAGCCCCCAATTATCGTAAAAATCTTTTTATTATTACCTTTTTCACTAGCATGTTCTAAGGTATTGATAAGACCTGCATGCCCACACCCTGAAATGAGCACTAATCCATCTTTAGTGTCAATTACCAAAGACTGATCTTCAGGTACAATATCTTCTATAATACCACTTTCCGTTTCTATTTTACTTTTTCCGGAATAGTCTTGCTCGTCATGGATTCGGTTTATTGGTCCAGTTATCCAAACACCAGGGAATAATTCCCGTTGATTCGCATAAACAATAAATTCAACATCATCGGCTTCCAGTTCATCTCTAATTGCCAAAATGGTATTTTTAGCATTCACTCGTTTACTAAATATGCCTTCTCCCACATGAATTCTGCTGAGCGCATTGGGGTTACTTTTTTTTAACTCCCTTCTAAGGGTAAGAAGGCCACCGATGTGATCCCAATGACCATGGCTGAGAAAAACATCCAGCACATCAGATAAATCAATATCCATTTCCTTTGCATTTTGCAAAACAGTTTCCGGTCTACCTCCCGTATCAAATAATATTTTTCTTCCATCTACCTCAATTAATGCTGAATATCCCCATTCTCCTGTTCCTTTTCCATTTACAAGCATCGTGGACAATGTGGTTATCTTCAATGAAGAAACAGTAGTTGTCTTTTGGTTGAAGGATGCTTCCTGAGCAATTTTTGATTTTTCCTGTTGGGCTATTGCGTAAACACTACTCAAAATAATTAAAATTATAAGTAATGGGAATTTAATTAGTTTCATATGTTCATTTTTTAGTGCGCTGCCTATCGGCTGCTTTTTTTATTTGTCATATGGAATCCCCAATGATCATGCGTGTTCGGGTATACTCCCGTTTGTGGGGATTTCATGAGTTATCTATTTTTTTATGAATGTTAACGTAAAAGCATTGGGGAAGAATGGGTATTCAAAGCACCTCTGCCCAATGCTTACACTAAAGATAAATTAATAAACAAATGAATGGCACATATCCGTTAGCCCATTTTTTACCAATGCAATGTTGTGCGTTCGTCTTGTCAATGTTTAATTGAATTTAACAAGCTAACTAAGTCATTCTTTGTATACAATCTCCCATTCGTAAGAACCATATCAATCCGGTCAATTACGTTAATGTCTGTTAGTGGGTTGCCATCAACAACCACTAGATCTGAAGATTTTCCTTTTTGTATGCTTCCGTAAAAATTGGCAACTCCCATAAATTTGGCACCATTCATTGTTGCTGATTGCAACGCTTGGGCAGGTGTAAGTCCTGAAGCTACTAATAATTTCAACTCTTCATGTAAAGACTCTCCGGGATATACAAAAGAATTATAGGCACCGCAATCGGAACCTGCCATAATATTGATACCGGCATCATTCATCTGCGGAAGCAGTGAACTCACCTTTGCGGCATACTTCTTCATAAACAGCGTAGCGTCATCCGATTGTCTCTTTGCGCTGTTCACCCGCCCTGCGTAGGTTGCCTGTATCTTTTTATCGATATAAGGAAGTAAACTATCAGAACCGTGATCTCTTTCTTTTATCTCTCCCAATGTTTTCGAAATAAAAAGTGTAGGAACAATTGAAAACCTTTGTTGTGCCAAATACTTGAATAGCTTTTCAGCTGTTGCTGCATCGTACGTATCGTATAGTGCTGGCAGAGCAGCAAACAAGCCAATAGGCTTCGCTGTATTCTGGCTTTGTATAATAGCATTTGTGATGCTGTCTTCTTTGGCAGAGCAGGCTTTGAAGATATAATATAAATGTTCGGAGGCATCTAAACCACGCTCAACAGCTTCCGTCAACTTAGCTGTGTAAGGCATGTGCCCCGATGTTTTCATGCCTCTTTTCTCTGCCTGTGAAATGGTTTCAAAAAAAGCTTCTTTGGAAATTTTACTATCATAAAGCTTTACAAAATCCACATGCAACTTCTGCAAGGAATCAAGTGCTTTTGATATTTGTTCCGGTGTTTCCACTTCCAGCGAACCGGCCCATGTCGCTTTAGGACCGTCAATTTTTGGTCCTGAGGTGAAAATTTTCGGACCGCTTAATATTCCCTGTGCTATTTGTTCGCGCCAGGCCATAACAGAAGAGGTAATATCTCCACCACAATCCCGTACTGTTGTTATACCATAAGCAAGAAATAGCGGCAACAGCTTTTTATTGGCATCTACCAAGCTATCTCCACCACGAAAGTGTACATGCATATCCCAAAGTCCTGGAAGTATATATTTATTACCTGCATTCACGTACTGGTCAGCCTTGTACCGCTTTAGTTTTCTCATATCATCAATAGCCTGAATAGTATCACCAGAAATAGCGATCAACCGATGCGGAACAACTTTATTATTGACTGCATCAACTATATTGGCGTTTGTTATCACAAGTGTGTACTTGCTCTTCTTTAGAGCCTGCGAAAAGCAGAAAGACGAGACACAAAGTGCTATAAAAATTAGCGTTATTTTTCGCATGATAAATGATTTGATGACGCACAACGTTTGGCAGCCACCCGAAGGTAGCGATTTCGAAGCGATTCACTGTCAACCAAGCACAAACTTTGATAGAAGCATAAAGCTTGACCTGCCTGCCGGCAAGGCAGGTTTAACCACTGAACCGCCACTTTTGGGTAGGTGCTGTTAGGCATAGTTTTTTAATATAGCCCAACCTTTCCTTTAACAGATTCAAATATTTTTTTTGAATCAAACCCAATTCCATTTTTAAAAACAAGCTCCATTTTTCTAATGTTT
>JBGTGG010000314.1:0-2768 GCA_041746855.1 Cyclobacteriaceae bacterium
TCATGCGGGGCAAAATTAGCTATTTGAACCTATCTTTGAGGCGATGCTAAAGCAATTTCTGAACCATATTACTGAAAACTCAAAATTTGTTGGATCCAACCAAAAGATATTGCTGGCGGTAAGCGGTGGCGTTGATTCAATGGTAATGCTGGAACTCTTTCGGCAAAGCCAGTTTGATTTTGCAGTAGCGCATTGCAATTTTCAATTGCGGGGAGAAGAATCTGACGAAGATGAAAAGTTTGTTAAGGAGGTGTGTGATCGCGTTGGCATTGCATTTTATACCAAACGGTTTTCGACCACTGGATATGCGGAAGAAAGAAAAGTGTCGATCCAGATGGCGGCACGTGATTTACGATATCGTTGGTTTGACGAGTTGATGAGAGCCGAAGGGATGGACTTGCTGGCAACCGCCCATCACCTCAATGATGATCTTGAGACCGTATTGCTGAACTTGGTGCGGGGAACAGGAATAGATGGACTCGTTGGAATTCCTGGTAGTAATCGAAATATTGTCAGGCCGTTGTTGAATTTCTCTAAAACAGAGATTGAGCAATACGCCAAAAACCACTTGATAGATTGGAGAGAGGATGCAAGTAATCAAACCAGTGATTATGATCGTAATTTTATCCGGCATCAGATTATTCCACAGCTGAAGAAGCTAAACCCCTCACTTGAAGAAGGATTTTTGACGACAAAAGAAAGATTGGTTGGGGCAAAGGATTTGGTGGGCGATCAGATTGCACTCCTTAAAAGCCAGTTTGTTACAGAGAACAATGCGGGAACCAGAATAAACATTCAAGGTGTGTTATCAACATCCTCGCCTTCCGTAGTGCTGTGGTATTTGATCAAGGCTTTTGGATTCTCTTTTGATCAATGCAAAACTATTGTCCTGCCGCATGAAACGGGACGTTCATTTTATGCAAAAGATTTTCGGATCACTATTGATCGGGAGCATTTTATTGTCACTGAAACGAAACCATCATCACACGGAAGTGTAAAAATCGAAAACGGACAGCAACTTGTCAATTTGGGCAATGCTTCGCTTTCCATTGAATTGACAGAGAAACTTCCTACCATCGAAAAAGACCCAACGGCTGCCATGCTGGATGCTGATGTGCTTGAATTCCCATTGTATTGGCGGAACTGGGAGCACGGGGATCAGTTTGTTCCTCTGGGAATGCGTCAGCATAAGAAGGTGAGCGATTTCCTTATTGATCAGAAGGTTTCCCTTCCGGAAAAGGAGGGGGTAACGGTGCTGCTTTCTGGAGGTAAGATTTGTTGGGTGGTCGGGCGCAGGATTAGTGAGCTCTTTAAAATTAATGATCAAACCCAGCGCGCAATAATTATTCGGAATATCCAATAATCATTTTCAAATTCGCACCTTATTAATAACTTGCTCGCCAATTGAGGATTCCAATCTCGTTTTTGAATTAAGCATTGAATTATCCCAAATTTCATCGATTTGTATTATCCAAAGGCAGCATTCAGATGAATCTTGCCCTCCTTATATTTTTACCATTTAAAAATCAAGTATTATGAAAGTTACTGTAGTTGGTGCCGGTAATGTAGGCGCAACCTGTGCCGATGTGCTTGCTTACCGTGAGGTGGCAAACGAGATTGTTTTAATCGATATTAAAGAAGGCCTGGCTGAAGGCAAGGCGCTTGATATTTGGCAGAAAGCGCCTATCAATCAATATGATAGCCGTACCATTGGTGTTACCAACGATTATACACGGACTGCTGGTTCAGAAGTGGTGGTCATTACTTCCGGACTTCCCCGTAAACCGGGCATGAGCCGTGACGATTTGATCGGAACCAATGCCGGCATTGTAAAATCAGTTACTGAAAATATTATCAAGCACTCACCCGATGCGATCATTATTGTGGTATCCAACCCATTGGATGTAATGACGTATCAGGCGCACATTACTTCGAAGCTTCCAAGAACCCGTTTGATGGGAATGGCCGGTATTTTGGATACCGCACGCTACCGTGCATTTTTGGCGGAAGCATTGAATGTTTCCCCTAAAGAAATTCAAGCCGTTCTTTTAGGTGGTCATGGAGATACGATGGTTCCACTTCCTCGCTACACAACCGTAGCAGGTATTCCGGTAACGGAACTAATCGACACCGATAAGCTTAATGCGATCATCGAACGCACGAAAGTTGGTGGTGGAGAGTTGGTAAAACTAATGGGAACCTCTGCCTGGTATGCACCGGGTTCAGCGGCAGCGCAAATGGTAGAAGCAATTGTGAAAGATCAACGTAGAGTCTTGCCGGTTTGTCTGAAACTTGAAGGTGAATACGGTATTAAAGATTGCTACCTGGGTGTACCTGCAATTCTTGGTAAAAACGGAGTAGAAAAAATCATTGAACTTGATTTGAATGATTCAGAAAAAGCATTGATGAACACAAGCCGCGATCACGTTAGGGAAGTGATGGAAGTGTTGGAGAAACTGGGATAGTAAAATAGTTGCTGGTTGTTAGATTTTAGAAAAATTGAATAACCGAGATATAGAGAAAGGCTGTCCGATTGGATGGCCTTTTTAGGTTACTGGTTACCAGTTGCCTGTTGCGTGTGAATAAGGATTGACAATTCTTGTAAAAATAAATCACAGGGAAAAATGAGCTTTTTATAAAACCTTATTTCCGATGTAGATCACCTCACCCTTCATAAACCCAAATCGGTTTACTTCCGCTTCCGAAAGTGTTTTGAACAAATCGATTTCTTCAACTTTTAATCCGGCACGTTCCAATCGTTTAGGATA
>JBGTGG010000315.1:0-3287 GCA_041746855.1 Cyclobacteriaceae bacterium
AAATGACCGATTTCCTTAAAACCCATTTCATCCGGTTTCAAAATCTCATGTGTAATTCCTGATTCCGAATGCACATGTTTCCAAAAGCGTTCAACATTTGTTCTGCCAGAAATAGTATCATCAGTAGCGGAAAATACATGGATCGGAAAAGGCATATCATGATACCTTCCTTTCGGGATTGTGCTTCCAAAGAATTTAGAATCAAACAAGTAATCTGGTTGACGGCACCAGTCCCTCCATTCGAGCAATACATTTTTTGGAAGGTCTTCCATGTATCCAAACCTTTTGGCACGAACAAACCCTGCTAACCAAATGCTCAGTGGCGAAAATATGTTAAAGAAATAACTGCCCAGCATCCGATAGCGAAACGGCATGTTCGGTAAGTATCCAACAGAAACAGCAAAGCCAATCATTCCGATGTAATCATGAATGTCCGATGAAAGCCCTGCTTGTTGTCCTCCGCCACTATGCCCAAAAAGAATGAGCGGAAGCGTTGGAAATCTTGCTTTCAGATAATTTTTTACGGCGGGCATATCTTTTAGACCGTAATCCCTGAAGGTATAGTCACACGTTGCTAAATTTTCCGGAGCAGATTCCCCGGAACCTCTGTAATCCCAGAGACAACATACAAAACCATTATCGGCAAGGTATTCTAAGAAGGGTAAGTAGTATTCTTTCTTTGCAGCGGTTCCACCATTGAATTGGATAACGCCTACTGGATTTTCACATAGCACCATTAGTCCTTTTAGCGGAACATTATCTTCTGTCGAAACAGTAATTTTTTCTGTTGTGCGCATGAGGACTTATTTTTAAAAAGGGCTTGCCCTAAGTATTATTTACAGCGTACTTTCTAATTTTACATCCCTCCAAATTATCCCCTCCCCATTTCCTTTGCCAAGCTTAAATCTCTGAATGTATTCTGGAATCGCGTGATTTAAATTCCTAAATAGAAGGAGTTTGCAACTTCAACAGGAATTTAAAAACGTTAGCAGACCCATTTAGTGTTACTTGGCTCTAATCTATTTTATAAGGCCCAAGAAATTTATCTCCGTTGAAATGTACTAGATGGTCAGGATTATCAGCAATCCAAACTTCTGTTTCCCATGCAATATCAGCGATAAATTGTCGAAACTTTGATCTGTTTAGAAAAGCAGTCACAAAAACAATTTCTGCTTTACAGTCCTTGGTTAGTTTTTGAAGTTGGATTAACCTCAATTCATTAATCGGGCCTGAAGAATGAACCGCTTCTATCAAGTAAAGCCAATTCTTTTTCTTTGAGTAGGCAATTACATCAGGTAATTCTTCATGAGAAATTTCAAAAAAAATTAGTTCTTCAAGTCTGTCTTTTTCCAGGTACAGATATTTGTCGGAGGTGTCTCCAACATAGAGCACTTCAGCTCCCATTCCATATCTCGGTAAAAAGTCTTCAATAATTGCTTTTTGTAAAACATTATGCTCTCCTGCGGAAAAAGTTAATTCACCACCTGACGGAAGTGTAACATTTATTTTTACTATTTCCCTTTCCCTTTTTAGCTTTTTGCTTAATGGTTCAATATTTTTCAATTTGTCAGTGACCATTTCCTCCCAACCTTTCGTGCCAAATTTCCTGATAAGTTCAGCATAAGTTGGATTGATTGAATAACCACGCGTTGAATCGTTTGTTGCAGAATTAGGGCTTGATTGTAAAACGACTTCTGCAACGGTAAGAAGTTTCAAATCTTTCCTTCGAACATCATCATAAGAACCTGAACTTATATTTTCCCCAAAATGATTGTTGATGTATTTTATAATATCTCTTGTTTTAAGAGCATATCCACTATTCAAGTCTTTTGTTTTTTTGAAGTCTGCTACTTCCTTTATGTCCCCACTTGCTAAGAATGCAATTGCCATTTTTTCCAATCTTCTTGGTGTGGCATCTAAAGGAATTCCAAAAGTATCAAGTATGTAAAGTGTGGTATTTATCAGTTCCTGAACTTGGGGTGTTTTTTCATTAAAAGTTTTTGACCTAACGGGACTGATATACTGCTTCATTCTCAAATAATTTTAATTGTTCATTTTCTGTTAGAGAATATTGATTTTCAATTTCTCCCATCAAATGATTTTTGATGTTTAACGCCAAATAATATGCAAAATTTGGAGCGACAGCATTACCAATTTGGTTGTATTGATTTGTTTCAGTTCCCGAAAACTCAAACCAGTCAGGAAAACTTTGGAGCCTGGCGGCTTCTCGAACAGTAATCCTTCGTCTGCGTCCATCTTTTAATCTTACCCGATGCATATCTCCGGTTGCACCTGCCAAATTCCTGCACGTCAAAGTTCTAGCTGGTCTGTCTAAATACAAGTCTCTAGGGTTGATACATTTTGAAGCTTTTTCATAATTGGCAACATATCTATCCATTGAATCGGTAAAAAACTTTGATTCTTTATCAAATTGAAACGCTAGCTCACCTAAAGCTTGACCTGTAGTTACTTTACGATTGATTTTTTTTGGAAGATTAATTTTTTGTTTTGAACCCATTACAATAACTCGTTCCCTGTTTTGAGGAACTTCAAAGTTTACAGCATTTAAAAGTGCATAGTTGATGTAATACCCCAAACTTTCAAGTTCTTCAATGACTTCCTTTAAATACCACTTGTTTTTGTAGAGCATTCCTCTAACATTTTCAAATAGTAAAACTTCTGGATCCAGCTGTTTGATTGCAGATAGAAAAATCGGAAACCCGTCCCTCGAATCCTTTAATCCAAGTTGCTTTCCGCCAACACTAAAGGGTTGGCAAGGTGGTCCACCAATTACAATATCTGCTTTAGGATATTTGGAATCAACAGTTAACTTTTCGTTTAAGCAATCACCAATTAAGTTCTTATTGTATGTGTTACTAGCTTGTTCGTCCATTTCATAGCCAATAGTTTTAAATCCATTAGCTTCAAAACCAAGGGAAAGTCCACCACAGCCCGCAAAAAGGTCAACTACAGTTTTATTCAAATCAGTATCAACCCAAGGTTTAAGTTTGTTGTTAATTTCTTCCCAATACTCCATTTGTCAAAGTTACGAATTTTGTTGTGTTTGCGGTTTCTCCACAAGTGGATAAAATACGTATTAAACTAGCAACCATACTTTGATTAAATAGATGCCAAAGCCACCGCCAACTTCTCATACCCCGCCAAATTATCCACCCCCCAATTCTCCAACTCTTCTTTTGTCCACAGGCCGGGGAAGAAAATTCGTTTTTGATATTTGGGGTGCATGTATTTTTTCCAATCGCTGCCACCGGTTGCTTCGGCTTTCT
>JBGTGG010000316.1:0-6396 GCA_041746855.1 Cyclobacteriaceae bacterium
AAATTGTGATGCTGTTGAGCAATAAACCCGATGCCTATGCTTTGGAGCGTGCTAAAAAATTCAACATTAACACACGCGTTTTTAACAGGGCTCAATTTCTTGACGAAACGGTTTTGGGATGGTTAAAAGAAGCAGAAGTTAGCCATATCGTGTTGGCGGGTTTTCTATGGTTGATTCCGGAACATCTTGTTAAAAATTTTCCGAACAAAATTATCAATATCCATCCGGCCTTGTTGCCAAAATACGGAGGCAAAGGAATGTACGGATCAAAAGTCCATGAAGCTGTGAAAGCATCGGGCGATACCGAAACTGGAATCACCATTCATCTGGTGAACGAAGTGTATGATGAAGGTAAAGTGCTCTTTCAAGCGCGTTGTGATGTGACCGAAAACGACTCACCCGATGATGTTGCAAAAAAAGTCCATCAATTGGAATACGAACATTTTCCGGTGGTCATTGAAAAATGGGTTTTAGAAGCTGAATAATTTTAGTCGATCCAAAAGTTTACTTCACTACGATCAGGTGATCCGCTTCTTTTTTTAAAATTCCAAAACATTCCAATTCCAACCCTTTGGTATTCGCCCAATTTTCAAATTCAGTAACACCCTCTTCTTCTACACAAATCAATAAACCACCGCTCGTTTGCGGATCGGCCAACACTGCTTTTTGTGCTTCCGATATCGGAGAAATATTTTTTCCATAACTATCCCAGTTGCGTTGGGTTCCACCCGGCATACTTTTTTGGGCGATGTATTTATCAAGGAAATCAAACCTGGGAACCTTCGAGAATTCAATCTCCGCAGACAAACCACTGCCTTTGCACACTTCCGTTAAATGGCCGAGCAACCCGAAACCGGTAACATCGGTCATCGCGCATACCGCAGGCATCATACCCACTTCTGCCCCAAGACTATTCAACGTCAACATGGTGTCCACAACTTTTTGCAAATCATTCACTTCCACAATCCCTTTCTTTTGTGCCGTGGTTACAATACCGATGCCCAACGGTTTTGTTAAATACAATTTTGCGCCTGCCACCGCGGTGTCGTTGCGTTTCAAATTTTCTTTGCGCACACTTCCGGTCACGGCCAATCCAAAAATCGGTTCCGGACTGTCAATGCTATGTCCGCCTGCAAGTGGGATTCCTGCTTTCGCACAAACACTTCGACTACCTTCCAACACCTGCTGCGCAACTTCTGCTGATAAGGTGTTTATCGGCCACCCTAAAATCGCAATTGCCATCATCGGCTTTCCGCCCATCGCATACACATCACTAATCGCATTCACAGAAGCAATGGCGCCAAATGTAAACGGATCATCAACAATGGGCATAAAAAAATCAGTCGTGCTGATAATGCAGTTACCATCGCCCTGATCAAAAACGGCCGCATCATCAGCGGATTGATTGCCAACCAATAAAGATTGAAATACGGTTTGTGGTGTTTCGGTTTTTAAAATAGAGGCCAAAACTGCCGGTGATATTTTACATCCGCAGCCTGCACCGTGGCTATACTGTGTTAATTTTATCTCGCTCATTTTAATAATTCATCTTGTTCGCAACTGTTATTAAGGAACGCGCAAATTCATTTGCATTGTTCCCATCCCAATCAAGGGATTCTTTTATCAACGCATTCTTTTTTTCTGCACTGCGTTGGTATGCTTTATCATAGTAATGGTCAAGTAAAATGGAAATAGTGGAATGCAAATCATCTTCCTCTAATTTTTCTTTTGCCGCTAGGAAATTTTGTCCGCCCAGGCGTTTGGAAATATTCTTCATGGCCGTCAGGAATTCATCACGATCTGCATCTCCATATTCATTGACCAATCGCTTTACGCGAATCTCCTTATCTACTTCCATTTTAATGATTGGCGCTGCCAACATGGTACGCCAAAAAGGTTCCGGCAAAAATATTTTTCCTACTGCAATGGATTCATCTTCCACCCAAATTCGTTTGACAGGATTCAGTAAGAATATTTTTTCAAACAATTCATTTTGAAATTGTTCGGTGGTAGGCTGCGGTGAAAAACCAAGTCCGCCAAATGCTGAACCCTTGTGGTTGGCTAGCATTTCCAAATCAATAATTTGCTCGCCATTTTTTTCCAAGGCACGCAACACTTCACTTTTTCCGCTTCCTGTATTCCCGCCTATGCGGATGATCGAAAAAGGTTTTTGAAAAGACTCCACAGCCATTTGCCGATAGGCTTTATAACCTCCGGACAATACTTTTGACTTGACTCCTACCATGCCCACAAACTGCGCAAAGTTTCTTGAGCGCATGCCGCCACGCCAGCAATGAACAATAATTTCTTTACCGTCAGAAATTCTTTGAGCCTCGGAAGTGATGTCGTTGAGACGTGGTCCCACCAATCTTAATCCCGTACGGATCGCTTCGCGTTGTCCTTTTTGTTTATAGTCCGTTCCCACGGCCACGCGTTCTTCATTGTTGAGCAACGGAATGTTAATGGTGTTGGGAATGTGACCTGCTGAATACTCCAAAGGCGAGCGGACATCCACTGTAGAAAGTGTGTTTCGTTCAATTAAAAAATCTTCTACAGTAATAATCACGGTGCGAAGGTAACAAAAGTAATGCTGGTATTAAATCCGGGAATTGGATTTCGTTTCCAGTTTAAACCCAACGCCATGATAGTTTACAATGTTGGTGGTCGGATCATCTTTTAAATACTTCCGAAGTTTCGAAATAAAAACATCCATGCTACGTCCTGCAAAATAGTCATCATCGCCCCAAATCGAAGTAAGGATTTCTTCACGCTTCAATACTTTGTCCTGGTTTTCGATTAGCAACTTTAACAGGTCTCCTTCTTTTTGTGTAAGGGTTGTGGTTGTGCCTGCGCAGATTAATTCCAGGTTTTTAAAATCAATACTGGTTTCACCAAAAGAAATAAGGCTCTCATACGTGTGTGTGGATTTTCTCCGTAGAAAAACTTCAATGCGATAAATGAGTTCTTCCATGTTGAAAGGCTTCACAATAAAATCGTCACCGCCAATTTTAAAGCCTTCTATTTTATCTTCTGCCATGGACTTGGCCGTCAAAAACAAAATTGGAATTTCTTTGTTGATGGCGCGAATGCTTTTGGCTACTGCAAACCCATCCTTTTTAGGAAGCATGACATCCAGTATAACGAGATCAAAAGTATGCGCATGAAAGCAGGCCTCCCCTGCCTCACCTTCGGAGCAAAGTGTAATTTCATAGCCTGCTCGATCAAGATTGTCTTTAATAACAAATCCTAAACTCGGATCATCTTCTACGATCAGGATTTTCTT
Organism: Cyclobacteriaceae bacterium; assembly: GCA_041746855.1. GTDB lineage: Bacteria > Bacteroidota > Bacteroidia > Cytophagales > Cyclobacteriaceae > JBGTGG01. The sequence continues at coordinate 3,284 of JBGTGG010000316.1, forward strand.
TTGCATCATACCGTTGGAAATGTTAGTGTAAAGGTTGATCCTTTCCCCGGTTCACTTTTTAAGGTGATGATCCCCTGATGACTCGCTACAATTGTTTTTACATAGCTCAACCCGATACCAAACCCTTTTACATCGTGTACATTGCCGGTGGGAACTCGATAGAAATTTTCAAACACCCGGTTTTGATTTTCTTTCGCAATCCCAATTCCATTATCCGTTATGGAAATGGAAATCCGGTTTTTCTTGTTTTCGGTTTTCACAGTTATTGTCGGGCTTTCCTTTGTGTATTTGATAGCATTATCAAAAAGATTATAAAAGGCATTTTGAAGATGCAGCCGATCGCCATTGACAAATGGAGAGCCTGCCAAAAAATCTTTTACGAATTTACCATTTCTGGATTGGATCATCAATTCAAAATCATGGACCACATCCTCAATAAGATCGTGAACCTCAATTTTCTCTTTGTTTAATGTGATATCATCTTTCGTGCTGGACGCCAATTGCAAAACGCGGTCAACGTGGTGGCGCAACCGCGTACTTTCTTTTTCAATAATTGCTGTATAGTTGCTTAAGCGTTCCGGATTTTGAAGAATCGATGGATCCTTCAATACTGCTGTAGAAACCGCAATGGTAGCCAACGGGGTTTTAAATTCGTGTGTCATGTTATTGATGAAATCGCGTTGAATTTCAGAAAGACGTTTTTGTTTGAGAATCACAAACAATGTATAACCAAAGAAAAGCAACACCACAATCAACACCACGGAAGAGAATGTCCAGATGCCCATTTGATTTAGGATTTGTGCTTTTTGATTTGGGAACTGAACCCCAAAGTAATATCCCTGCGAAGAAAGCATGGGCAATTCTTTTTTTGTCTGTTGATCAGCTCCCTGCCCTAACGAAACGTAATCACCGTATACCATCTTCTCATTGGTGCAGTCATAAATTCCATATTCAAAATCGGTATGGATACTTCGCTTTTCAAACTCATTCTGCAACAGAAACTCCAGAAGTTTTGCATCGATGTCACTATTGACATTTACCACAAAGTAGTTGGACGAAATTTGCTCTACCGGATTGTTGGCCGGAGGGGGCGTATTGTTGATATCGAAAATGGTGTGGGCAACATTTAACAGTGCGGTATTCACGGTTCGGACAAATTCAGCTTCTTTTAAACCGAAAGCTTTTCGCACCCAATAGAATTGGGTGATGGCCACACCCACGATGCTGAGGGTAGCCAAAATAACAACCAGACGAATGCGCGCACTATTCACACCTTAAAAGTACAACAAAGCAACTGAGGTGAAAAAAGTTTAACATCTCATTAACAAAGATTACCAAATCGTTAACAGCCATCTAAAAACCAATTGGCGAGGTTTGAATTATGTTTAACTTAAAAAATACAAACACCATGAAAAAAATCATTCTTCCTTTTGCACTCATCGTTGCGGTGCAAGCATTTGTTGTTGCCGCTACAACTTCACCTTCCATCTTGGTGAACAAGTTTTTTGCGGCTTTTGAGTGGGTTTCCACCACCCATGATTTTGGAACCATTAAAAAAGATGTTCCGGTAGAGCATGAATTTGAGTTTACCAACACGGGTTCAGAACCGCTTTTGATTTCCTCGGTGAAAGCTTCGTGCGGATGTACGGTAACTGCGTACACCACTGAGCAAATTCCGGCAGGAGGAAAAGGATATGTGAAAGCCACCTACAATGCTGCAAAGGTTGGGGTATTCGCCAAGTCCGTAACGGTAAATGCCAACACCGATTCGGGTGCGGTGCAGTTGTCTATCAAAGGCGAAGTTGTTGAATAACTAATTTGAGATTCCGCTCGGTACGAAATGCCGGGCGGAATTATTTTCCGGATTCAATTTTCCTTTTCACATTTCGGTGGTACTCGCCTACAGCAATTGAATGTAAAGCAGGATACAAAATCTTATCGCGAAAAGCAGAATCACTTTTGTATTTTGTATCGTGAACAACTTTTGTAAAACCATCCGGGGTTGTGTGCATACTAATCAGTTGGCTCCCTTCCGATTTCCCTTTTTCAAGGTAACAGATGTTTAGGATTTTGTTCACTTCGTCAATCTTGGTAATCACATGGGCAACGCCTAGTTTCAATATCCCGGAAAGGATTCTAAGGCCGACAAAAAAAATCTGGCCCACTTCTGCACGTTTATAATGATCATCGTGATACACCAGTTCATTGTTTTCCTTACAGTATAGCATTCCAAAAGAAATCATTTTGCCATCCCAGGCAACACTGGGGTGGATGGTGCTGTAGGCTTCCCACACTTTATCAATGTCGGCTTTAATGATAAAGGATTTGGTGTGTGAATGATAGCTCGTATCCGTTTCGCGATAGCAACAGGATTTTAGCCGGTCAAAATCCTTCAACTCTTCAAGATCATGGGAGGTCAGAAGATCACGGACTTTTTGTTGTTTAATGCGGGAGAAATCAATTTTCATCAGTAAAATATCAGAATACAAAGAAAGGGATTAATGCCAAAAGTTTTTTGAATACCTGCCGGTAAAACGCACGCTATTCAGAAAACGTTTTCGGAAGGATAAAATTTGAATTTTGGTAATTTGTTGCATATTTTATTAAAACTATTTCACTTATTGGTCTTGTAGATTCGAAATCCTTCATAGAATTGGTAGTTTTGATTGAATTTCAAACATTGACATGGCAAATACATACGATCAGGCTGTTTCTACACGCTACCACATTTATAACAGCCTCTTTTTAAACCTTCCTTTCAGTAATATTTACCGGACCGGTACATTGTTGCCCCTTTTGCAGCAAGCATGTGAGGAAGGGTTTCAAAAGAATCGTGAACCCAAATCGATCATCAAGAAATTTTTGAAAGAATACTCCCCTGTTTCCGATCGTGACCAGGAGCTTGATTTATTGTTCAATTTCATTCAATACACTGAGCGACAAATTGTTTTGTTCGACTCAATCGAAGACGCAGCTTTTAGTGAAGTTAATGACCTGGAGGGAGCCGGAACTGTTGGCGCATTGTTGTTGCGTGCAAAAGCAGAAGGGAAAGAAGATGAGTTAAGAAAGAAACTGGAAGATTTTGGTGTCCGTGTTGTGCTCACTGCTCACCC
>JBGTGG010000317.1:0-6170 GCA_041746855.1 Cyclobacteriaceae bacterium
TGCGCTCAATGCTTACTCAAAAATTAAATAGGGTTTTATTTTTTCTCGTTCTTCAGTGGTGACAACAATAATTTTTTCCAAATCCTTAAGCGTGGTGTATTTACCATGCTGAAAACGATACGAAACAATTGCTTTTGCTACTGATTTAGAAATATAGGGATGCTTGCTTAACTCAGCTTCCGTTGCCAAGTTGATGTTTATTCCCACAGGTTGAAAATTTTCTTCGATGAATGTATGTTCGAGTAGCCGGGCAATTGTAACCGAATCCAAATGATACACTTCTTTTAATTGATTTTCATTTATAAAACCACCCAATTGATTTCGGTATTTCACAATGCGTTCAGATAAAACTTTTCCAATTCCTGAAATCTGTTTCAATTGGGCTGTATCAGCAGTGTTGAGATCAAACGCCTGAATTTCTTTTTTGGTGTACTTCGGCTTGTCATACTTTTCATAAACCGGTTTTTGTGTTTCAATTTTATCGGGCAATAAAATATACGGCTTAATTTTTTCGAAGAGTGAAGGCTCAAGGCCATAAATTTTTTCCAAATCTGATTTTACACGAAACTTCCCACCTTTTTCCCGGTAGTTGACAATCCGCTTTGAAATAGTGGCCGGAAAGCCCAATCGCATAAAGTCTTCCGCTGCTATTTCATTCGGATCAAAATTAAAATAGGTAATCTCGGCTTCTTCTTTTCCAGGTTCAACTGAAACATTACTGACAAACACCAATGAATCAAGAAAAGCAGCATCGGCAGAAAAATCGGGCGGGGAAAGTGAAATCCAATACCGGTAAGCCGGAACCGAAAAAACAATTACAATCATGAGCGGGATCAAAACCAAAAAACCGTTGATCTGGTTTCCAGAAAAACCAAAGTAATTACGGATCAATCGTTTGAAGTATCCTACCATAAATTAGCCTTGCTAAGTAAACAACTTTTACCATCGGGCGACACCCGTCACATCTTATTTAGAGTGATTCTAAATTATAACTTAACGAATTTTTAACACGTTTTAGAACTGCTTCAACATTATTTTTGTGGCCGTATGCAAAATTTCAAAGCATTTATCCTTACCTACAAAACCGCTACGGTGCAAATTCGGGAGCAAGTCGCGCTTTCGGAAGCCCAGGCTAAGGAACTTTTGAGATTTTTGAAGGAACACACCCCCGCAACCGATTTATTGGTAATCTCTACCTGCAACCGCACTGAGATCTATTATCAAAATCCAACGCCCCTTTCAGCTGAAATCCTCCATGGAATTAGTCGAATCAAAGGAATTTCCGGGGACTTCGCTCCTTATTTTAAAGAAATCAACACCACCGCAGAAACTGTTCGCCATTTATTCCATGTGGCCATTGGTTTGGATGCGCAGGTAATTGGCGATCTGCAAATTTCAGGACAAGTAAAAAACGCCTATCAATGGGCAGCCGATGAAGATACAGCCGGTCCGTTTTTACATCGCTTAATGCACACTATCTTTTTTACGAACAAGCGAGTGGTTCAGGAAACGTCTTTCCGCGATGGAGCTGCTTCCATATCATATGCAGCGAAAGAATTAGCGGAAGATGTGGGTGCCAGTCTGAAAGCGCCACGGGTATTGCTGATTGGTGTTGGTGAAATTGGCAGGGATGTTTGCCTCAATCTTGCATCCTCAACTTTTAACCACGTCACGCTCATCAATCGATCACCTGAGAAAGCATTGCAGCTTGCCCAAAAATGCAACTTTGGGTTTGCGCCTTTCGAGGAATTGGAGAAGCTTGTACTACAGTCGGATATAATTATCAGCACCGTGGCAGGCGCGGAACCCATCATCACAACGTCCATATTTAAAGGCGGGTCGTTGATCCGGCATAAGTTCTTCATTGATTTATCGATGCCGAGAAGTATTCAGGCAGACGTTGAAAATATTTCGGGGATCGTACTTTATAATTTGGATGACTTGCGTGGAAAAACTGATGAAGCGCTTTTGAAAAGACAAGCTGCTATTCCTGAAGTTGAAAAAATTATTGAAGAAGCATTGGTGGAATTCAATGATTGGTCGAAAGATATGATGGTAATACCCACCATTCAAAAATTGAAAAATGCGTTGGAGCAAATCCGCAAAGAAGAAATTGCCCGCTTCTTAAAAAAGGCAAATGCACAAGAGGCAGAGAAAATGGAAGAACTCAGCAAAAGCCTTGTACAGAAATTTATGAAATTGCCCATACTGCAATTAAAAGCTGCTTGCAAACGTGATGATGCCGATTCGTTGGTGGAAGCCCTGCAAGAACTTTTCGATCTGGAGCGGGAAAATACAAAGGCTCCGTTCTAATTTGTATCCTTGCCTTATTGATGTAATTATCTTTCTTTAGTTTCGACTAAGTATTGACTTAAATCTATGCAGTTGCATTCCCAGGAAGTTGGTTTTGTTGAATTAGTGGATGCGCACCAGGGCTTGATTCATAAAGTATGCATTCTTTATGAAACTGACCATGATGCGCGCGAAGACCTTTTTCAGGAAATCGTCCTTCAGTTATGGAAGTCCTTCCCAAACTTTCGAGGCGATTCAAAAATTACTACGTGGATGTACCGCATTGCGTTGAATACCGCAATCTCCGCACTTCGCAAATACAAACGAAAACCTTTTACGGAAGATATTAAAGAATACCACTTTAATATTTCCGAACAATATGACAATGAAGAGCAGAAGGAAAACCTTCAGAAACTTCAACGGGCAATCCGTCAGCTTCCAGAAATTGAACGCGGGATGATCATGATGGCATTGGATGAAATTCCTTACGAGGAAATTGCCGAAACAATCGGCATCACACAAAATAATGTTCGGGTTCGAATGAATCGAATTCGTGAAAAACTACGAAATCTTATGATGTAATCATGGAGCTGGACGATCTGAAAAATATCTGGAAACAAAACCCTCCCTTCCCACATAAAAATGCCGAAGAGATTTCGGCCATGCTGAAAAGCAACAGCACTTCAATCATTGAAAAATTAAAACGCAATGTATGGTTCGAGCTCATCTTTACAGATGTAGTGGGTGTTGCATTATTAATTTACGCTTTCACAATTCCTCACGGAAGAATTAAATGGATGATCATTTCCATTTTGGTAGTGTTCTTCCTCTATACCTTTTACTTTATTAAAAAATTATTGCTTTTAAAACGCTTTGAACACGGCAAAGACATTAAATCAAACCTAGAACTATTGGCTGCGCAATTGACCAGTTACCTTTCATTTTATAAAAAGAGTTACGCCATTTTGTACCCCGTGTATTTTGTTATTGGGTTGCTCTTTGTTGCAGTAGAAAAGGGAATGGATGTCTTTCTGGATTCCATCACCCGACCAAAATCATTGTTCTATCTTATTTCGATGTCGCTGGTGTTCCTTTTTTCCAGTACCTGGTTTGTGCGCTGGTATTTGCAAAAACTGTATGGAAACCATGTGGAAAAATTGAAAAACCTATTGGCCGAAATAGAGGGCCAGTAGTATTTAGCATAAAACAAATAATGCCGGGCCGTAAAACATATTTCAATTGGAGCACTGGAAAAGACTCCGCCCTCGCATTACACTATTTGTTGCAAAACAAGAATTACAGTGTGGAGTATTTGCTTACCTGTATTAATGCACATTACAAACGGGTAAGCATGCACGGTTTGAGCACAGAGTTGTTACATCAGCAGCTCCAGGCTATTGGCATTCCAAGTGGAATGGTTGAGTTGCCTGAACATCCTACCAATATCGAATACGAAAAAATAATGTCCGAAAAAGTGAAGCAATTAAAATCGGAAGGATTTGAATATGCAGCGTTTGGTGATATTTTTTTAGAAGACCTTCGCAACTATCGCGAACAGCAATTGCAAGTAGTAAATATGAAATCGGTATTCCCACTCTGGAAGACAGACACATTACAATTAATCAACGAATTTATTGACGCAGGATTCAAAGCCATTGTTGTTTGCACGGATGCTGCATTGCTTGACTCCTCTTTTGCAGGAAGGATGATTGATAAAAAATTTATCAACGATTTACCGGATGGGATAGACCCTTGCGGTGAAAACGGGGAGTTTCATACATTCTGTTTTGATGGCCCTTTTTTTAAGTATCCCATTAAATTTTCAATGGGGGAAACTGTTTTGAAAGAATACAACACGAACGAAACAAAAACCGGATTCTGGTTTTGCGACCTGCTGCCCGAACAAGCATGAAACCAAATAAGGCTGAAAAACCTTTAGGTGTTCATCTCACAGTATTTTCAGCTGGTTATTCACAACAAAATCCAACAATTCACCACATACTTAAACTAAGCACGGCAAAATTTCGTCTATTCCATGGTTATGGAATATTCAAAGAACCTCTCTCCTGAACTTTCTACCGCAAAACCAGACGAAGCAGTCACCTTTGCCGAAAGACTCACCGAACCTTTCCCCTATTATTTGGAAGATGATCGGAAAAACCTCGGATTGATTACCGGAATAGCACTTTTTGTGATTGTATTTCTGTTGATCTATCGGCCCTTTGGTCAACATCTCCCCGAACTCACCTTTCTACAGGTTTTAATTTTCTCGGGTATTACGTTTGTTGTCCTGACGGTCAATATCATCGGTTTTCCCAGATGGTTTCCCGAATTGTTTGAACCCACGAAATGGAATCTTGGCAAATATTTCCTGTTCAAACTCTGGCATCTTTTCCTTATCGGTATTGCCTCCACTGCTATTGATGTTTATTTTATTTGTCCTCAGAATAGTGTTCTCGAGAACGTAATCCATGCCAATACACAAGTTGCCCTTACGGGAATTATTCCCATTACGGTGATGACACTTTTTCTGAAGAACAGGGTATTGGCAGAAAATCTTCAAAATGCCATTCAAGCCAATCGCGAATTGGAAAAAATAAGCAGACTCAAGAAAAAAACAGAGACGCTAACTACTGAACCTTTTACCATCTATTCGGATACAAGTGAATCACTCAGTTTGCAATTAAAAGATTTGCTTTTTGTGGCCGCCAACGACAACTATTCAACTGTTGTTTGGAATGAAGGTTCACGCACAGAGAAAAAACTTTTGCGCATCAACCTTAAAAACCTGGAAGCCCAGTTGGACAACTCATTTGCGCTACGGTGCCATCGCTCTTACCTTGTCAACATTCATGCTATTGAATCCCTTACGGGGAATACAAACGGATATAAAATAAAACTCCGCGATTGTGAAGAGACCATTCCGGTATCACGACCCAAAGGAAAAGAGTTGATGGTAAAGATCAAGCAGCTAAAAAGCATGATGGAACTTGGTTAGTTGTTTACCACAATCAATATCCATCCACCACAACATTTTGCATTTTACCACAAAGCCTGCACATTTTACGGCATTAATCCTTTGTACTACGATATGATTTTATGTTTTGCGTTACCTAGTGTAAACCAAAAAAACAACAACCATGAAATCATTTTTTCTATTGATCACCGCATTGTTCGTTTCCGTGTTGGCAGTTGGCCAGGACTTGCCACGAACTGAATTCAATGCTTCGCTTTCTGAAAATGTAATCTCCGTTAAACCCGGAGAAACAAAGTCACTCACTGTTTCTATTGCACGTTCAAAAGCCTGGACAAAGTCGGAGGCATCGCTTAGTATTCCGGCTGCACTTCCTGAAGGAATAAATATTTCGTTTGAACCAGCAGAAGGACTTTTCGCAGAAAGCACAATGCATGTTGAAATTGCTCCGGATGTAAAAGCGGGGGTTCACACCATTATGGTGCGTAGTGAAATCAGGTACAAGAAAAAAGGAAACTTGCTTCGCATTGAAGTTGATAACACCTCCACGGCTATCACCGGAATCAACAACTAGAAGCTATCTCAAAATCAATGTGTCAGCCTGAGCTTGTCGAAGGCTGTTTCGGAGTCAATCAATAAGGTTTCGATAAACTCAACCTGACAGTTGTGCTATTTTGAGATGGTTCTTAATTATAAAGCCTGGCTGCACACCGCCAGGCTTTTTTTCATTTCTGAATAGTAACTTGATGCATTTTGGCCAGCCGCCCATTTTTGATTCCACTCCAACTCAATTCCCAAATACTGTTCATCAGAAAATTGGGATCGCAGGTAGGTTGTAAACCCATCATCAATTCCCTTATACGGTTCATTGAATTCAATGTTCCAATCTGGAAATGATTTCCTT
>JBGTGG010000318.1:0-15714 GCA_041746855.1 Cyclobacteriaceae bacterium
TGGGATGAAAAAACCAAAAATGTAGTAGATACTGCCGAGCGCTTGCAAGACATCGGAATCCAGGCGTTGACGGTTCACGGTCGCACCCGTGTACAAATGTATAAGGGCAGTGCCGACTGGACTTTGATTCGGGAGATCAAAGAAAATCCGCGCATGAAAATCCCGGTTTTCGGAAATGGTGATATCGATTCACCACAAAAGGCATTGGAATACAAAAATAAATATGGTGTTGATGGATTGATGATCGGTCGTGCTGCGATTGGCTACCCCTGGATTTTCAACGAGATCAAACATTATTTCAAAACAGGCGAGTTGCTTGCCGGTCCTGAGATTAGTGAGCGTGTCGCTACTGCTAAAAAACATTTGGAGTTTTCCATTCGCTGGAAAGGCGAGCGTGTTGGCATTTTTGAAATGCGCAGACATTACACCAATTACTTTAGAGGCATTCCGAATTTCAAACCCTTCCGCACACGATTAGTTGAAAGCGTTGAGCCACAAGAATTATTTTCGATTTTGGATGAGGTCAATGAGAAATTTTCCAACGAAGTTTATGCCTAACTAGATACTAGTCGCTGGATACTGGTTTCTGGATACTAGGAACCAGTATCCAGCATCTAGTATCCAATCAACAAATTCTATGTATGTCTGATACCACTAAGCCCATTTCTATAGCATTGATGATCGTCCTTGCCCTCATCTGGGGCTCATCCTTCATTTTAATTAAGCAAGGCCTAAAAGTTTTTTCAGCTGATCAGGTGGGCGCGATGCGTGTGTCTTCTGCTTTTTTGTTTTTACTTCCTTTTGCATTCTTTAAGTTGAAGGGATTAAAAAACCATCATTACCCAATTCTGTTATTTTCAGGGATGTTAGGAATTTTTGTTCCGGCCTTTCTTTTTGCTTTTGCACAAACACACATGAACAGTTCCGTTGCCGGGATTATGAATACGTTGACGCCCATGTTTACGATGGTCATTGGTGTGTTGTTTTTCTCACAGCGCTTTCGCACAATCGCCATCGTAGGAATTGTGTTGGGATTTGGTGGAGCGATTTTGTTGATTCTTTCCCGTGAGGAAGGACAGATTACGGGAATTAATTATTATGCATTGTTGATTGTACTGGCGTGTCTTTGTTATGGCATGAACTTGAATTATATCAAGTTTAAGATAGCCGATTTAAGCGCGCTCACGATTACCAGTATGTCGGTGGTGTTGATTGGTCCGTTTGCTTTGACTTATTTGTTGGGCTTTACTGATTTCACCACCCGAGTGCAAACAGCTCCCGGAGGTTGGGAGGCGTTTGGATTTATAGTGTTGTTGGGCATGATGGGGACTGCCATTGCCACGATTTTGTTCAATCGTCTTGTAAAAATCTCTACTCCGTTGTTTGCCAGTTCAGTTACATACATTATTCCTATAGTTGCCGTAATGTGGGGTATACTCGACAATGAAAGATTGGTTGCCGGGCATTTTATCGGGATGGTTGCTATTGTTGGAGGTGTTTACTTAGCCAATAGAAAAAGAAAATAGCATTCAAATTTACCATCGGTATAAATTGAATGGGTAATTCCAGATTGAAATGTTATATTTTCAATTGAACCAATCCCACAAATTATGAAATATAAAACCCGATCCGGACTCGCTATCCTGTCTTTACTGATGTTGGTGTTTGCCTGTGCACCAAAAGAAGAAGCTGTACCACCCAAACAATACACCATTGCCCAATTCATGGATGTAAACCGTGTATACAGCGGTGGCTTTTCCCCTGATGAGTCGAAAATTATTTTGGGATCTGATGAGTCTGGAATTTTTAACCTCTATGAGTTAAATCTTTCAACCGATGAGAAAAAGCAACTGACAGCAAGTACCGACAATGCTGTGTTCGCAAACGGATATTTTCCGAATGATGAACGGATGATCATTCAAAGTGATGAAGGTGGCAACGAGATTACACATTTGTTTATTCGTAAGCAGGACGGAGCCACGATTGATTTAATCAAAGACTCCACAGCCAAAGCACAATTTTATGGTTGGGCATACAACAAAAAGCAATTGTACTATGCTTCCAACAGCCGCGATCCACGCTACTTCGATTTGTATAAAGTTCAAATTGAGGGCGGTGAAAAAGAAGGTGATCTTTATCCTTCCACACAAGTATATCAAAATAATGAAGGCCTAGATCCGGCTGCAATCTCCAGGGACGACCGCTACATCGCGCTAACGAAAAGCATCACCACCAACAACAACGATATGTATTTGTTGGATACAGAAAGTGGTGAAGCGAAATTGATTTCCGAACATGAAGGAGATGCATCTTTTAATCCACAATATTTTAGTTTGGACGGAACAAAACTAATTTACCTTACCGATGTAGGAAGTGAGTACAACTATTTGGCAAGTTATGATCTGGCAACAGGGGAGACTACTAAATTGGAGGATGCACCGTGGGATATTATGTATTCGTATTTGTCGCGCAACGGAAAATATCGTGTGGTCGCCATCAACAATGATGCACGTACAGAAATGAAAGTGTATGATGAAGCGAATGGAGGAAAGTTAGTAACACTTAAAAATGTTCCGGAAGGGGATATCACTTCTGTAAATATTTCGGATAGTGAGAAACTGATGACGTTTAGTGTGAGTAGTTCAAAATCACCTGCCAATATTTTCCTCTATAATTTTGAGGATGAAAGCATCAAGCAACTCACCAATACCATGACGGATGAAATAAATCCGGATGACTTAGTTGCGGGTGAAGTGGTGCGCTACAAATCATTCGATGGAATGGAAATTCCCGGATTGCTCTACAAGCCAAAAGGTTTAAAAGAGGGTGAAGAAGTTCCGGTGTTGTTGTGGATCCACGGTGGCCCGGGTGGACAAACACGTTTGAATTATTCCGCAACATTGCAGCATTTAGTGAATCATGGCTATGGAGTTTTGGCGGTTAATAATCGCGGTAGTTCCGGATACGGAAAAACATTTTTTGCTGCCGATGACCGGAAACATGGTGATGCTGACTTAAAAGATTGTATTGAAGCAAAGAAATTTTTGGCCACACTTGGATGGGCTGATGTTGAGAAAACCGGAATCTACGGAGGAAGTTATGGAGGATATATGGTCATGGCCGGACTTGCTTTTGCGCCTGAAGAGTTTGCTGTTGGTGTGAATTATTTTGGCGTAACCAATTGGCTGCGCACGTTAAAAAGTATTCCACCATGGTGGGCATCTTTTCGCGATGCGTTGTATACAGAAATGGGGGATCCGGTTGCTGATTCGGTAATGCTATACAATAAGTCACCTTTGTTCCATGCAGAAAAAATCACCAAACCTTTTATCGTATTGCAGGGAAGCAACGATCCACGCGTGTTACAAGTGGAGTCTGATGAAATTGTGGCTGCGGCCAAAGCGAATGGCGTTCCTGTGGAGTATGTAATTTTCGGAGACGAAGGACATGGATTCTTAAAGAAGGAAAACAACATCACGGCATCCGAGGCTGTGCTTACGTTTTTGGATAAATATTTAAAGGGTAACCCTGATCAACCAACAACTGAATAAGCGATTTGATTTTAATCCACCATGCGGATAGATGTATTCGTGTGGTGGTTTAGATACTGGAAACTGGATACAGGAAACTGGTTTAGCTCATTTTCCTGCTTTTCAATTCTGCCAATTCATCCATCAATCTTTTCTGCTCAGTAATATCGCGGGAGACAACCGAACATCCAACAATCGATTTATGTTCATCCAAGATTGGCTCGATCACCACTTCAAGGAATAAGGTCTTGTCTTGCACTTTTCTTTCTTCCCTTAATTTTACCCGCTCACCACTTAGTCCCTGGTCATAACGACTTTTCCATAGCGGTAACGTTTCTTTCGGGAGTGCATCTAAAATGGATTCACCTTCTTTCAATTCAATGTTGATGGCGCGGTAGCGATTCTTCAACACATTATTAACAACAACGATTTTGTAATTTTTATCAATAGCAAAATAGGTGTCTGCATCATTGCTGATCACATTCGCTAACACCGCTCCCTTCAATGCCATTTCCTGACGCACTTTATTTTTGTCCGTCACATCTCTTGAAACTACTGAAAGGCCAACAATCGCACCCGCATTGTTGCGCATCGGATTAATGTTGTATTCCCGGAAAGAGTCTTCGCCTTGTACTGCACTCTTTAAGGTGAAGGAAACTTTTTCCCCGGCAAGGGCGCGATCATAGTGTTGTTTCCATTCATCGCGTAAATCACCCAGGGCTTCCAAGGCATCGGCACCAATGTCCATGCTTTCATAATCAGTGCCTTTGTACCTGCGCCTGAGGACATCGTTCATAATTATGATTTTGTAATTCTTATCCATCGCAATGATGGAATCTTCTGTGTTGTTGATCAGTGCATTCAGGTTATCTTGCTTTTCTTCCAACTCACCCGACTTGCTGCCAAGGGCCTGTTGCGTGCGCGCCATTTCTTCTTGCGTAGCTTGCATCTCTTCCATATTTTGGCGCATCTCTTCTTCCTGCGATTTGAGTTGCTCTGCCAGTATTTTGGATTTCTCCAGGAGCTCCTGATTTTGCTGATTGTTTTTTGTGGTAAGGATTGTGGAGGCAATGTTTTCCCCTACTTTTTCAAGAAATTCAATTTCGTGTTGTTGAAAAACCTGAAACGATGCCAATTCGATTACACCAATAATTTCTTCCTCTGATTTTAGAGGAACGATGAGAATGCTTTTTGGTGTAGCTTCCCCCAAACCTGAGGTAATCCTGACATAGTCATTCGGGATTTCAGTCATGAAAATGGTACGCTTCTCAATCGCTGCTTGTCCGGCCAATCCATTTCCCAACGGGATTGTTTTTTGAAGGAATTTTTTACGCTCCCATGCACGAAAGGCAAGCATGCGAAGTACTTGTTCTTTTTCTTCGCTTTCTTCAATGATAAAGATGGCGCCCTGATTGGCGTGCATATACTTTACTACTTCCTGAATAATATGATCGCTCAGCTTCTCAATGCTATCCGCATTTTGACGCAGGATGTCACCAACCCGGGCAAGGCCAAGGTTCATAAACTTTTCTTTGGATTCGCGCTCGTTCGCCTCCGACAAACTTGTGCGCATGTCCAATAATGACTGTCCTAAACGATCTGCCTTTTCAGCCGGGTACTTTGAAGTAAGATTTCCCTTACTGATTTCATCTGCAAACGTGATGTTGGAGTCAATCATCACCAGTTGTTTTTCCATGTTGATCTCCCTCGTACCAGCTTCTTCAGTTTGCTCCCGTTGCAAACGCGACCATTGGATGCAAAGGCCGCTGTAAGCAAGCATCAATACGGTGTGGATTGTAAAGGATGCTCGGGTAATGGTCGCGCCATTACCGGAGTAATGTTGCAACCATTCGCTTTCTTGTGAGATGTAAATGAATACGTATGCAAGAAGGGAGTATACAATCGCGGGGATTAAAACCCTCCAGTCTTCAAAAAATAAAAGAATCGTGAGGGTAATGAAGAATACAAAATGCATTTCACTGAGCCCGTGCATTTGTAGCAGAAATTGGAAACCAAAATTGGCCAGCAATAAACTGATGGCATACCGTAGAAATTGACTATGAGGGGAAATGGCTTTGATTGTAAAATAGGCAGCCAGTGCGCCACCGCCCATAACGAATGCAAGAAAATATGTGTGGTAAAAAAAAGAAATCGCGACTCCAATAAAAAAGAAAATAAGGATGAAGGCCTGTCCTAATTTATCGGCTTGTATGTAAACTTGATTGTAGTAGGATTGGATTTGGTCTTTGGAAATTTCAGTCTGATCCGGCTGCGGCATAAAGGTTGGGTTTGAGGTAACGATTTACGCACACAATAAAATAAAAAAACCCGGATTAAACCGGGTCTTTCAATGATATTCTTTATTTGGCAATTTAATTTGCTGACATTTTGCATCGGGGGAGTGACATGCACCTCAATATTTTAGTATGTATGCCAAAATAAAAGGAATGGACCATAAAGGGAATCATCTTTTGATGGTGTAACTTAGTTACTTAACCCATTAACTATAAACCGGGGAAAACCCAAGCTTTAAGTTTTCAATTATAGAAAGGGATTTTTAAAAATGTTATGATGAAGCAACTGCTTTTATTATTAACGATTACTTCCCTACTGCTGGTTGGTGGGTGCAGCCTGTTTCCCAGTGATCTTGAATTACCACCCATAACCATGGATGGCCGGAATACGTTTGGTTGTTTAGTGGATGGGAAATTGTTTTTGCCGGAAGCACCTATTGGATTCGGAACGGGTATTTCTGCTGCAGTACAAACAGCAATAGACACTATTGGAATAAACATTCAAGCTGGAAACATAGACACGGATCAAAGTTTTTTTTTATCTATTTATGATAGCCCTACTCTTCAAGTTGGAAAGAGCTATGATTTAACAAATTCAGAATTTTTCGTTCAGTTTATTCACTACCAAGGGAATTTATCATGTGAGTACCGTAACATTAGTTCTGGAGTTATTAATATATCAAAGTTTGACATCTCAGGAATTAATAAAATTGTAGCAGGAACATTTGAATTCACAGCAACCAGTAGTGATTGTACAACAACAATTAAAGTTACGAAAGGTAGATTCGATATTGGTGATATAGATTAGCCGTGACGAGTGGAAAAGATGGCAGTAGAGAAAGGATTAGACTAAAAAAATTTTTGCGATATTAACAAAGGATCATTGGGAACTATACCATCAATTGAAAGGTATATCCAAAAGCAAAAAGAGGAGTACGTTCGGGAAAACCCAAACTATAAGTTTTCTACAATGGAAATGGAAATGGATTTTTAATAATGTTGTGATGAAGCAAGTACTTTTGATATTGGCGATTACTTCCCTACTGCTGGCTGGTGGATGCAACCTGTTTCCAGGTGATCCTGAATTACCCCCCATTACAATGGATGGCAGGAATACGTTTGGTTGTTTGGTGGATGGTAAGTTGTTTTTGCCAAAGCCTCCGAGTGGCTTTGGATCCGGGACCTATGTTTCCATTGAAAAGATTGCAGATACTGTTGGGATTTCAGTATATGCTACAAACTCAGTATTACATCAAAATTTGAATTTCTTTATTTATGATGTCCCTACAATAGTGGTAGGGAAGGTATATGATTTAGCGAGTGATCCTATTTTTTCAATTCGATATACAGATCATTCCACTGGCTCATCATGCACTTATCAGTCGATAGTCAGTGGTAATGTTGAGTTTTTAAAATTCGGTATTTCAAATCCTCAATCAATTATTGTTTCCGGTATTTTTAACTTTATAATTTACAGTGATGACTGCACAAGAACGATCAATCTAACAGATGGAAGATTTGATATAAGTGATATTCTATAACTTTTTACCCTAGACAGTAAACGAAGGCCGCTTCTTTAAAAACATCCACTTAACTTTAACTAATTCAATGCCTCCACCGACTGCACTTCATCCGGCATCATCCGCTGAAAGAGGTTTTCAATACCCGCTTTGAGTGTAATCATCGAAGAGGGGCATCCGCTGCATGAGCCCTGAAGTTTCACTTTAACAACACCTTCTTCAAAAGAGTGGTAAGTGATCGCCCCACCATCCTGCTCCACCGCAGGGCGGATGTATTCTTCTAAAATGGTTTTTATTTTTTTAACGGTTTCAGTTTCTGGTTCTGATGAAGCAGAAGTATCTTCTTTTTCCTCTATGATAAATTTCCCAGCCTCCAAAAACTTGATGATGTGGGATTTTATCTGATCCTGGATCTCCATCCATTCAACATCTTCTTTTTTCGTTACGGTAACGAAATTGCTCATGAAGAAAACCCGATCAACGAACGGGAAGTCAAAGAGCTCATTGGCCAATGGAGCATTGGTAGTGCTGGCTTTATCCGGAAAATCAAAACTTAATCCTTCCGGGATCAGCATTTCGTTCACCACAAATTTTAATGAATTTGGATTTGGATTGGATTCCAAATAGATCGTTATGTTTCTGTCAAGCGTCATTTTAATGCATTATGTTGGTAAAACACGTCACTGCAAATTTGGTTCATTTTCAGCTGGAATACCATTTTCAGAGCGATCAATTATCAACGAAACCACAGAATCCCCGGTCACATTCACTATCGTGCGGCACATATCCAGCGGGCGGTCGATTGCGATGATCAATGCAAGTCCTTCCGGCTGGACGCCAATCGCCCCCAAAACGATTACCAGTGTGATAAGCCCTGCGCTCGGCACAGCTGCCGCTCCTATAGAAGAGAGTGTGGCCGTTAAAACAATCATTAACTGATCAGCCATAGAAAGGTCGTGCCCGAATGCCTGGGCAATAAAAACAGCCGATACAGCTTGATGGATGCTGGTTCCATCCATATTGATCGTAGCGCCAAGGGGCAAAACAAAACTTGATATTTCTTCTTTAACCCCCAAGTTTTTTTCAACACAATCTTTTGTTACCGGAAGGGTGGCAGCACTGGAGCTGGTGCTGAAGGCCATGATCTGCGCGGGCATGATGGCTTTGAAAAATTTGTTGTACCCTACTTTGGTAAAGATTCGAAGAATTAACGGATACACTATAAATATCATAGCGGCCAAACACACCAGTACAGTAATTGCATAAACCCCTAGCGCCTGAAACAATTCAACAGCCTGGGAAGGGTCATCCCCGGAAACATCCACGATCAGCGATGCCAGTAATGCAAATACACCAATTGGGGAAAACTTCATAATGATATCCACTACTTTGAGGATAACCTCATTGACCCCATCGAAGAAATTTTTTACCCCCAATGTTTTATCTGCGGGTGCCATGATCATGGCGATACCAAACAACATGGCAAAGAAAATTACTTGCAGCATGTTTTTATTGTTAGCCATCGAACCAAAAATATTATCAGGTACGATGTCAACGATCACCTGTAGCGGTCCGGATTCAGATAGTTTTTTTGCATCCGTTACTTTAAGGTTTGCATCGGAAGCATACTTCGCTGATAGTTCTATTTGTTTTTCTTTCGAAAGATAATTTCCGGGCTTTACTGTGTTGACGAGCGCCAGTCCTAACAAAATGGCAATTACCGTTGTGACTAAATAGAACGCCATTGTTTTACCACCGATTCGGGAAAGGCGTGCTACATCTTTCAAACTTGAAATACCACTAATTAAGGAAACCAAAATCAGCGGGATCGCAATCAGTTTTAATAAGTTGATGAAGATGGTACCGAACGGTTTAATCCAATTGGTAAGGAAATTTCCCCATCCAAAAAATATAGAGAGTAACCCTAAAACAACCCCCAGGAACATTCCCAGGAAGATTTGCATATGCAATGGCAGTCTACGCATAACAAGTTTTAAAAATGCGCGACAATATAGAGGAATCGCCCGGTAAAAAAAATGTGATCAGCGATGGGGTTTACTCAAGTGATGTGGGTGGTGATTCTATTGGCACACGTGCATCTTCACTGGCCGAAACTACAGAGGCTACCGTTGTATCACCTGTTACATTCACGACCGTGCGCAGCATATCCAATGGCCTGTCTACCGCAAGAATGAGCGCCAATCCGGCAGGATCTAATCCAACGGATTCCAGTACAATAATCAACATGATAATTCCAGCACCGGGTACTGCTGCTGATCCAATGGAAGCAAGCACCGCTGTGAGCAGTATCGTTAATTGCTGGCCGATATCAAGATCAATTGCAAAAGCTTGTGCAATAAATACTGCAGAAACACCTTGATGGATGCTGGTGCCATCCATGTTGATGGTGGCGCCTAATGGTAAAACAAAGCTGGTAACTTCTTCAGAAATTCCCAGGTTTTTTTCTGCACAATCAATGGTTACAGGCAAGGTGGCAGCGCTTGAACTGGTGGAGAAGGCAAGGATTTGTGCCGGTAAAATTCCTTTTAAAAAGGTAAAGTATTTTTGTTTGGTAAAAAGTTTAAGGTAAGTAGGATAGATAACCAAAACCATTAATCCCAATCCCATTACAACATTTAAACTGTATACTCCCAGTGCTTTCATCAGCCCGAGATCAATATTTAAACTGGCCAATAGTGCAAACACGCCAAACGGAGCAAACTGCATGATGATGTCTACAATTTTTAGGATGACTTCATTCGCGCCATCGAAAAAATCTTTTACGGGTTTTATTTTTTCTTTTGGTGCCAGGATCATCGCCACACCAAAAAGGATCGCAAAGAAAATAACTTGCAACATATTGACATTATCAGACAATCCGTGAAAGATGTTGTCAGGTACAATATCAATTAACATTTGTAAAGGACTGTCATCTTCTTTTGAAGAAACCGTTCCAATGTTTTTACTGATGTCCGTAGCGAATTTTGCTTTTAGTTCTTCCCTGCGTTCACTGGATAAATATTTTCCGGGTTCAATAAGATTGACAGAAATTAATCCGATGGTAACAGCAAGTACAGTGGTAGATAAATAGAGCGCGATTGTTTTTCCGCCCATGCGGGAAAGCTTCGAAACATCCGATAAGTTCGAGACACCATCCACCAATGAAACCAGTACCAGTGGTACGGCAATCAATTTTAATAAGTTGATGAAGATCGTACCAAATGGTTGTATCCAGGTTTGTGTGAAATCGGCAATGCCGAGGCTCTGGGCACTGATTCCCCAGATCATACCAATCACCATTCCGATTAAAATCTTTGCATACAAAGGGAGATCACGCCATTTCTTCATCTGTAGTAAATTTTTTGATCGCTAAAAATACAGATCATTTCGGGATATGCCCTATGAATAATTTCTATTTTGCTGATTTCTAATTATGCATGATTCAAATACACTTCTATAGCAATTTATAAGGGATATAATTAGAAGCCATCACAAAAATCAATTTATATGTCAGTGGGCCTGCCTGCGAATAGCCTCTACGGCAAAGGCAGGCTTGTCGAAGGCTGTTTCGGAGTTAACTAATAAGGGTTGCGATAAACTCAACCTGACAGTTGTGCTATTTTTGAGATGGCTCTAGCAATTAGAAATCATTAAATCAGAAATCAAGGAAGCTTTACGCTTTTGTTGATCAGTAAATAATCCACCAGAACAAGTGCTGCCATTGCTTCAACAATCGGTACAGCGCGTGGGACCACACAGGGATCGTGTCGGCCTTTTCCGGAAACGGTTACTTCATTTCCATGCGTATCAACGCTGGGTTGATCTTGCATGATGGTGGCAACTGGTTTAAAAGCAACATTAAAATAAATATCCTCACCGTTTGAAATTCCACCTTGAATTCCACCCGAGTGATTGGTTTTGGTTTTTATTTTTTCGTCTTCTTTATAGAATGCATCGTTGTGTTCAGATCCACGCATGGTGATGCCTGCAAAACCACTTCCGTATTCAAATCCTTTTACAGCGTTGATGCCCAACATGGCTTTGCCAAGTTCAGCATGTAGTTTATCGAAAACAGGCTCACCTAATCCAACAGGTGTATTCTTAATCACACAGGTTACGATTCCGCCTATGGTATCCCGATCCAACCGAACTTGATCAATAAGTTCAATCATCTTCTCAGCAGTTGGTGCATCAGGACAACGTACGATGTTATCTTCCGTTTTGGATAAATCCAACGTTGTGTAATGGGGGGCTTTTAAATCACCTACTTGTGATACAAAAGCTTGTATTGATACGTGATGTTTTTCCAGTACAAGTTTTGCAATTGCACCTGCCGCTACGCGGGCTGCTGTTTCACGCGCGGAACTTCTTCCACCACCACGGTAATCGCGCACACCGTATTTCGCTTCATAGGTATAGTCTGCGTGTGATGGGCGAAAAGATTCAGCAATGTGTGAGTAGTCCTTGCTGCGTTGATCAGCATTCTTAATCACAATTGCAATCGGTGTCCCAGTTGATTTTCCTTCGAATACTCCGGAAAGAATTTCAAAAGTATCGTCTTCTTTTCGTTGGGTAGTAATTTTTGATTGACCGGGTTTTCTTCGGTCCAGTTCGGCTTGAATGAACGCCTCGTTTATTGCAAGACCGGAAGGACAACCATCAATTACGACACCTATTGCAGGGCCGTGTGATTCTCCAAAAGTTGAAATTTTAAAAAGATTGCCGAATGAATTCCCCATGAACTAAAATCCAAGAATACTTATGCTGTTTTTTTGATCACAAGATACACCGAAGCACCAAGCATTACTAACAAGAAGGCATTGAAGAACATTTTTTGCCAACTTATATCCTTGATAGAATGAAGTGAATTATCCGCTACATCAATTTTTTGATAGAAATTTCCGAGGTCTGTTGCCTGAATGGATTCGTTCTTTTTACTTTCCCCGGTAACATAAACTGTTAATTTCGATTTTAGGGTGTCGTACTTTTCCTTGGTTGGATTAAAATAAATCCACTGAAAATAATCACCAAGTTTGAAAGTTCCAGGTTCGCGTGGAATAAGATAATAACTAAAAGATTTGGATCCGCTTACCCTGTTTTTATCACGCGCAATATTTTGTCGTACGTTCGGTTCATAAAATTCAAAATTCCGGTCTTGAGGAATTGTAGGTTTTTCGATTGAGGAAATATTGCCGATTCCGTAAATGTTAAATTCATACGATTCACTTTTTCCTGTTTCAAGATCAGTATTGCGCATCCGTTCATCCAGATGGTAATCACCAACAGCCACTACATCCCGCAAAGGGTGAGCCGGCAACTCTTTTACTTTTATGGTTTTAGGTTTGGTAAAGAATTCCTTGAAATCCTCTTGTCTGTTTTGACCAAAGAACGAAGGATTTTTGGCTACTTTGTATTTGATCATTTTTAGGCCTGCACTTGGAAAAACTATTGGTTCTGTATTGAAGGGATAGAATGTTCCTTGATAGATGCGATACCGTGAATAATCTTTGTTGTTGATGCGCACGCGCTCGGCTTCTATATTCTCGATGTTGAAGTTCTCTTCCCAACAATTGGTGGGGCGGAGTTTTTTCAATATTTCGGCAAGTTGTTTTCCAAGTTCATAAAATTGAAGCGGGGCACGATTGCCTTCTGCAACGTAAAAGGCAAGGGAAGTATTAAATCCTTCTCCAACATAAACTTCATCTTTACTGGTGGTCAGTGCTAGAAAGGCATCTTCTTTTACATCGATGAATTCAGTTTCCCGGGTACCAAAAAAATCGTCACTCCTGTCAAAAAAACTTCGAAAGGGATCACGTTGCTGCACTTGAATGGGTGGGCCAACTTTAATGGTTTTTCCGGGAGATTGGATGGTCTCACCGTTTACTTTCATAGAAAAGGCCGGAAGTGTAAAAGTTCCTTGTCCGGTGGGTAAATAAGTCATCACCACACTGTGTGATGAAGAGATTTGACCGTTAATAATATTCGTGGAGGATTGGGTAGAAGTTCCCCGCTTCTGCAGGCCTTTGATATCTGGGAAATTGTCATAATTCTTCAATTTTCCATTTTGAACCACCAAAGAAATTGTCCACGCCTGGTTTTCACCGATTTCATCAGGGCCTAATTCAACAGAAATTGTCTGTGTTTGACCATGAAAATAGCCTATCGCTAAAAAAAGAGTAAAAAGTAACTTTATCGAATAAATAAACCGCATTTTAAATCCCTCCGAATAGTTGACAATACAAAAGTAAAAATGTTCTTTTGACTGATTTAACTATTTTTTATATTAACCGTTGTAAAGAAAGGCAATTATTTTTTTAAACGTACATTAACATTTTGCTATGCTAAATTATGTCAAAACTGTACTCACCAAAGTGAGTTTTGACGCGCGGCTCTTTGAGAAAGAGTTGCGGAAGGCTATCAGTGTTCTGATAGCGGAAGAAATACGGGAACTCAGAAACTGGTGTTATACCAGGTTTGGTGGGGAACATGAAGCAATCTTGAACCGATGCTTTGTGGTAGCTTGAAGAAAACAATTTTTAATAAACAGCCTCCTGAGCAATCAGGAGGTTTTATTTTTTTATGACGATTAAGAATTTGCCAATCGAGGCAGTTTGTTGGAGTATAGGATTGGTGGTGCTTGCATTTTTAAACCCGGCCGACAACCATGTTTCTATTTGCCCGTTCAATCATTTCGGATGGGATTTTTGTCCGGGTTGTGGCCTTGGACGATCCGTAACTTTTCTTCTTCATGGCGATGTTAAACAATCTTTGGCAACTCATCCCTTGGGAATTTTTGCAGTTCCAATTTTATTGTATCGAATTTATCAACTAACCAAAACACACTTCCACGCTTATGGCAAAAGTAATTGATGTACTTCCTGAACTACAAGGTGAAGAAATGCTTTACGTTCAGAAACTGATGAATGATTGGGATATTGAAAAAGCGAGGTCATTCGCGGGTGTGTATCGAGCAAGAAGAAAGGACCCACAACTTATTTTACTAACGGCATTGCTAGGCTTAATTATAGTGGCGGGTGTTCATCGATTGTTGATAGGGCAGATAGGGATGGGACTTTTGTATTTGTTTACCGGAGGTTTGTGTCTGATCGGAACGATTATCGATTTGGTGAACCATCAACAACTCGCTTTTGAATTCAATCAAAAAGTTGCCCATGAAGTAGCGAGCATCGTGTAAGCTATGATTGGTTTGCAAATTTGATATTGCGTTTCAATCCTTCGAGCTTGGTTCGCTTTACTGCGGATTTTTTGAAAACTTTTTGAAAGACATCTTCGGTAATTTCTTGCCACTCATTTTTTGTCATGGATGAAAGCCCTTCATTTGGCTGGAATCGTTTTTCATCGTGTGGTTTTGAAAAACGATTCCACGGACAAACATCCTGGCAGATGTCACAACCGAAAATCCAGTTTTCAAATTTTCCTTTTACATCAGTAGGGATTTCTTCTTTTAGCTCAATGGTGAAATACGAAATGCATTTACTTCCATCCACAACATAAGGTTGCGGAATAGCATCGGTTGGACAAGCGTCCATGCAGGCAGTACACGTGCCGCAGTAATCTTTCATAGGACCATCATGCTCAAGGGGCAGGTCAAGAATTAATTCTGCAAGGAAGAAAAAACTTCCCATCTCCCGATTCAGCAATAAACTGTTCTTTCCGATCCAGCCGAGACCGCTACGTTTTGCAAGCGCACGCTCCATCACAGGGGCCGAGTCAACAAAAGCACGCCCGCTTACTTCTCCAATTTCATCTTGAATCAGCTCCATGAAATTTTTCAGCTTATCTTTAATTACAAAATGATAGTCTTCACCATAAGCGTACTTGGCAATTTTGTAATCATCGTTTTTCGCAAGGTCTTTTTCAGGATAGTAATTATATACAAGTGAAATCACAGATTTTGCCCCCGGCACAAGAAGGGAAGGGTCGAGCCGCTTGTCGAAATGGTTTTCCATGTACGCCATTTGACCGTGGTATTTTTTTGTCAGCCATTCCTCAACTTTGGGTGCTTCATCTTCCAAAAATTCTGCTTTCGTGATTCCACAAAAGGAGAACCCTAATTGGGCCGCTGTTGCTTTAATGAAGTCCGTATTTTTTTTAATGGATGATTTCACGAGTAATCGTTAATCAAAAAGGCCGGGACGTTTCAAAGCAGGAATTGCAATTTTAAGATGCGTGTATGCAAAAGCGGTGGCTTCCCTGCCGCGCGAGGTGCGTTTGATATATCCTTCCTGAATCAAGAAAGGTTCATACACTTCTTCAATGGTTTCCGCTTCTTCACCAACCGCGGTTGCAATAGTGGAAAGCCCTACCGGCCCGCCTTTGAATTTTTCTATAATGGTAGTAAGGATGCGG
>JBGTGG010000319.1:0-10592 GCA_041746855.1 Cyclobacteriaceae bacterium
ACCGTCATGATCTCTGCTTCTTTCTTTTTAAAGAGGCCATCAATTTTAGCAATAAATTCATCGGTAAGTTTTTGTACTTCACCTTCCCCGGTTTTCACATCGTCTTCAGGTGCGCCCTTTATTTTCTTAATGTTTTCATTGGCTTCTTTGCGCACATTTCGTACGGCAATACGGCCATGTTCACATTCATTCCCGACTTGCTTAACCAATTGAAGTCTGCGTTCTTCTGTTAGCATTGGTAAATTGATAATGATTTGTTGACCGTCACTTTGTGGTGTGAAACCAAGGTTTGCATTCATGATGGCCTTTTCGATTTCAGGTACCATGTTTTTTTCCCATGGCTTAATAAAAATGGTACGGGCATCCGGTACGGTAATCGAAGCCACCTGGCTCAACGGGGTCATGGCTCCATAGTAGGAAACTTGTACACCATCCAGTACCGATGGGTTTGCTTTTCCTGCCCTGATCTTTGTCAACTCATGCGCAACATGGTTCACCGCTTTGGCCATGTGTTCACGCGCTTCTTCCAGGTATAATTCTATTTCTTCCATAATTAAGAAACTTGAAATATTAACTAATTAAGGTTCCTGCTTTGTCACCATTGATAACTTTTAGCAGGTTTCCTTTTTTATTCATATCAAAAACAATGATCGGTAATTTGTTTTCCATACACAAGGTAAAGGCCGTCATATCCATGATGTTGAGGTTTTTCTCATACGCTTCCTGAAAGGAAAGTTTTGTATAGCGTTTTGCATCATCGAATTTCTCCGGGTCTTTTGTGTATACACCGTCAACGCGTGTTCCTTTCAGCACAACATCTGCCTGAATTTCAATGGCACGCAAGCTGGCGGTAGAGTCTGTTGTGAAATACGGGTTTCCAATTCCGGCACCAAAAATCACAATACGTCCCTTTTCAACATGACGGATTGCCCTTCTGCGGATAAACGGTTCACAAACTTGTTCCATTTTCATTCCCGACATCAGGCGGGTGTACATCCCATGGTTTTCAAGGGCGCTTTGAAGCGCAATGCCGTTGATAACGGTGGCCAACATCCCCATATAATCGCCCTGAACACGGTCTATACCCAGTTTTTCAGCTTGTCCTCCCCTAAAAATATTACCTCCACCGATTACAATCGCGATTTCTACGCCCAGTTTATGAATTTTCTTGATTTCCTGTGCATATTGTTCCAGACGATCCGGGTCGATATTGATTCCAGATTTTCCTTGTAAGGCTTCGCCACTGAGCTTCAATAAGATGCGTTTGTACTTCATTGGATAGGTTTGTTGACTACATTAACCGGGCAAATATAACCCGATAGTTTTATTGAGGGAAGTGTCTAAAAAATTATCTGATGAATGCGGGTAATGGTGGCCGCGAATGGGTCACCGGTTTTTTTCTCGTTAAGATTGTCTAACGTCTCATGTCCAACTACTTAAGTCTAATCAGCACTCTTCCAATCCACAATTTTCATTTTGATTTTCGAATTCGATGGTAACATGGGTGATGCCCGCTTTCTTTACAATGTTTTTTACCTCTTGCTTTATCGTCAGCAATTCGGAAAGGCGGTAATCTTTATCCAACACAATATGAATGGTCAGAATATGGTATTGGCCATCCATCGTCCAGGCGTGGCAATCGTGTATACCATAGATTGAAGGTAAATTTTTTATTTCGTGTTGGATGTTCTCAATGGAAATGTTGTCTGGAATACTTTGCAGTATAATCGGTATACTCTTTCTAAGATTTTTAAATACATTAAAAAGAATGAAAAGTGCAATGCAAATCGATAACAGTGGATCAATAAAAGGAGCATCGAAATACATCATCACAATACTTCCGATCAAAATCGCTACCCACCCCAATACATCTTCCAACAAATGCAGCGTAACCACTTTTTCGTTTATTGATTTTCCTTTATGAAGGCGGAGGGCAGCCACTCCATTAACAACAATTCCCAGGATGGAAAGGTAGAACATACCCTGGGCGTTGGTTTCTTCCGGTGATAGTAATTTTGGAATCGCGCGGGTGAGAATGATGATGGACCCTGTAACCAAAATAATCGAATTGATAATCGCGGCAAGCAGCGAAAATCTTTTATAGCCATACGAAAAAGTATGGGTACGGCCTCTCTTCGATATTTTTTGAAAATACCACGACAACCCAAGGCTTAGTGAATCGCCTAAATCATGTAATGCATCCGAAAGAATTGCGAGGCTGTTGGTATACAACCCACCAATCAATTCAATGATGGCAAACCCTGCATTTAAAAAGAAAGCAACTTTTATATTTCCTTCCGAATGATCATGGTCGTGATGATGTGCCATGTAGCTTGACTTTTTGTTTTAACAGTCAAGCTACCAAAAAAAATGCGCAACGGATAAGCGGGTGAAATGTCATTTGTGCAAGCGTGCCGAAACAATGAATCCATTTCATCGAAGGATGGCAGGCGACACTGTTTAATCTTTCCTTTTTTAACCCCGCGTGTAACTCGGGGCTACAAATATTTCGCTCCTCTGGAGCTTGAGCTTGGTGTTACATGATATGCACAAGCCCATCCCAAGCGGGAGGTCAAGAAACCCAAACCGTTCTGTAGGGCGTAACTTTTCATTGAGTGTGTGCAGCGTGTCGAAAGACGGAAACTATTTCATCGAACGGTGGCAGGCGACACGGGTGAACTTTATATAATCTATCCGCGGGTTGCACCCGCGGCTACAAATGTTTCGCTCCTGCGTAGCTAGGGTTTGTGTCGCAATTCGAATGAATAAACGGGCGAAATGCTTGTAAAAAAATCAACTATACCATCAGCATCCTGTAGGGATGGAACAAAATAACCTTAACTGCTTTTTTGATCGTGTGTGCAAGCGTGTCGAATCAATGAATCCATTTCATCGAACGATGGCAGGCGACACGGGTGAATCATACATTATGCCCACGGGTTGCACCCGCGGCTACAAATGTTTCGCTCCTCCGGAGCTTGAACTTTGTGTTACTTGATTTGCACAAGCCCATCCCAGCGGGATGGAATGTTTGTAGAAAAATCAACGGTACCAAACCCGTCCTGTAGGGACGGAACAAAAAAACAGGCTCACAAACCTGGTTGTACCAGCATTAGAAATTAGCCCATTAGAAATCAGAAAATTAAATTACTCGCTCCGCAAGGAAGTTACCGGATTCGCCCGCGCTGCACGCAGTGCCTGAATGCTGACAATCGAAATAGCGAAGATCAATGCAATCAAACCCGTAACAGGAAAAATCCACCAGGCAATATCAACACGAATCGTGTAGCGATCTAAATGCATATTCAACAACCACCAGGCAAACGGGGAAGAGACCACAAATGAAATCAATACCAATACTGAAAAGTCCCGCGACATCATGCGGACAATACCGGTAACTGTTGCGCCCAATACTTTTCGAATCCCAATCTCTTTGGTACGTTGTTCGGCAGTGAAGGATGCAAGTCCGAACAATCCTAAGCCTGTAATTACAATTGTTAAGAATGCAAACAAACTCGCCAGCGTACTGGTGAGGTTTAGTGTTGTAAATTTTTTCTGAAACTCGACATCAGCAAACGTGTATTCAAATGGATAGGCGGGTGCATATTTTTCAAACACAGCTTTTACGGTATTGATTGCCTCTGGTAAATTCTTTGTCTTTTTTAAACGAACCGTCACAGAGTTCGTCCATTCCGGATCCATAATCATAAACAGTGGTTTTACGGGTTCAAAAGGATCACCCATTAACACATTGTCCGTCACTCCGATTAAATTTCGTTTACCACCCCATAAATCCAACTCCGTTCCGATGGGATCCTCCAGGTTCATCAATTCAAGTGCGGCTTTGTTGATAATGATAGCAGCGGTATCCGATTTAAAATCTTCTGAAAAATCTCGACCCTCCAGCATTTCAATTCCCATTGTTTTGGCATAGTCATATTCGGTAGCGATGGTGGTGAAGATTACGCGTAAATCTTCAGGTTTACCGGGCCATCCAACAAAGTTGTTTGAATTGATATTGGTGATGGAACTATTGGATTTTGTAACGGCTTCCACTGCACCGGATCCCAACAATTCCAATTTGATTGCGCGATAATTCTTTTCGATTTCATTGGTGTAATCGATGGCCATCAAGTTTTCCTGGTCATATCCCAAATCACGACTCTTTACCAATTGAATTTGTTGGTAGATTACAATGGTGCCAATGATCAATAGAATAGAAAACCCAAATTGAAGTGTTACCAAAACTTTACGTGGCGTACTTGCACCCTTTCCGATGCTAGGTTTTCCTTTCAATACTTTTACCGGTTGAAAGGAAGAAAGATAAAATGCGGGATAGCTTCCGGAGATGATTCCGGTAAACAAAACCATCCCTATTGTGAAAATCCAAAAATTAGATGAAGTATAATCAATGAATAATTGTTTTTCTACGAGGTCATTATAAAATGGAAGTAACAACTGAGCCGCTAAAATCGCAACAGCAAAAGCAATGATTGAAATAAATAGGGACTCCCCAATAAATTGCATGATGAGTTCATATCTTCTTGAGCCTACACTTTTGCGAACACCGACCTCTCTCGCTCTTCTTTCTGATCTGGCGGTTGCAAGGTTCATAAAGTTTATGCACGCGATGATGATTATGAAAATGGCGATGATGGAAAACATTTGAACATAATCACTCATGCCTCCGGTCTCCACTCCATTTTCAAAACCACCGTGGAGTCTCCAGCGTAATAATGGGTAAAGAAAAAATTCAGGTTTGTTTTCGACTTCACCATGTTCTTGTAAAATGCCTTTGATTTGATTTTCAACAGCTACTTGGTTTTGAGCATCATTCAATTCCACAAAAATTTGAAAGGAGTAATTTCCCCAATTGGTCATATTCCTCTTGACCCAATCATTTGTTTGTTCACGAAATTTCCAGGGCATTAGAAAATCAAATTCGAATGATGAATTTTTAGGAATGTCTTTTAAAATGCCCGTCACTTTCAATTCATGCTCATTGTCGACACGAATGGTTTGTCCCATCGGATCTTCATCACCAAACAACGCCTTTCCCATTGATTCACTAATGACAATCGAGCGTGGATCATCCAATACATGGGAAGCATCCCCATGCAACAACGGAAACTCAAACATTTCCAGAAACTCTTCACTCGCCCAATACGCTTTTTTGATAAGCCGATTTTCACCATCTCCTACCGCTACTAAATGATCCCCACCCCAATCCGTAACCACTGCGTGCTCAATATTACTATCCGCTGTTTTCATTGCTTCATAGGTGGGAAGCGGCACAGACGTCCAGGAGTTTATTTCACCATTGAAAGTGGCATTGACCCAAACCTGATAAAGGCGATCGGCTTTGGGATGGAATTTATCAAAAGAGGTTTCATCGGCTACCCAAAGCAAGATCAGGATGCTGCTGGTAATTCCGATGGCGAGGCCTGCAATGTTAATAAAAGAGTAAAATCCGTTTTTAAAGAGGTTACGGAGGGTGATGATAGCATAGTTTTTAAACATAGCGGCAGGATTATAGCAGGTATACTCTGTTTTCTGGAAAAGGTTAACAACTGCACAAATAAAAATTTATGCGGATGAACAATAGACTTGAGCTGCTACAAAAAAGTTGCTTCTGAAACTAAAAAGATTCAGGTTGTTTGTCAGGCATCACCACGAACATGATCAGGTATAAAAGAAGCCCGGTACCAAAAAATATGAATGCGGCAACAAAAATGAGCCGAATAACGGTAGGATCCATATCGAAATAGTTGGCAAGGCCACTGCATACACCAAATATTTTTTTCTCTCCTTTAACCAGACGCTTTACCATAATAAATAGAATTTTTTAAACAGTTGGATGCCTCCAATTTACTTAACCAAACTCAATCAACACCTGACCTTTCTCCACACTATCGCCCTTTTTGATTTTAACTGATTTTACAACAGCATCCCCAGGGCATTTGATTACGTTCTCCATTTTCATTGCTTCAAGAATAAGCAATGGATCATTTTGTTTTACTTCATCTCCGACTTTTATTTTTAAGTCGATGATGAGCCCGGGCATTGGTGCCTTTATGGAATTTATTTTATTGGTGATGGCGGTGTCCATCCCCAGCTTTTCCAACAACAAGTCAAATTTGTCTTTTAAGGAAACCGTGTATTTGGTGCCGTTTATTTTTAGTGTAAACGTTTTGGTGGCAAAATCCGTTTTTACCACTTCCGCACGGTAGCTTTTGCTTTCATGCAAGATGTGGAAGTAGCCATCTTTGATTTTAACGACATCCCAATTTAGCGGTGCTCCATTGATGGTGATGGTTTCCTCTTTTGAACCAATATCAAAAATTTCTGTTCCTACCGTTGCTTTGTACATGCTTCAAAAATAGGACGAATAAATTAAATCATTCGATAATTACGGTGTATTTCTAATGTTGCGCCAAAATATTCGACCCCTACAGGGTCGTATTGATAATGTTTTGTTTTTCTACAAATATTTAATCCCTACAGGATTATGCGAGTAATTAATATGGGCGTCCGTAAAATCGAGAGTGCTCATATAATTAATAATTAAAGGACTCCAGAGGAGTCCAATGTTTGTAGCGATAGCGCCAACATTTAAGCACGACCCTGTAGGGGTCGAACGATCGAGATCAATTTTATTATGGAAAATAAATTGTTCATTCTTTGAATTAACCGATTTCGCAATCTAAGTTTGTGCCTTCAAACAAGGGGTGCCAATAAAACGGGCTGAGATTATACCCATAGAACCTGATGCCGGTAATGCGGACGAAGGGAGGTAGTGTTAAACATACGCGGTTGTAGCCCCTTTACAATTGCAGGTTTAAACAAATTTTAAAAAATGTTAAGATTGATTTTTGCTTTAGCATTGATCGTGTGTCAGGCACAAGCATTTGCACAATACACCTTGTCGGGTGTGGTGCAAGATGGAAAAAACCAACCCTTGTCGGGCGCGACTATTGAAGTTGGCGGCAAGCATCTGGCAGTAGCCAGTGCCTCCGGGAGATTTGAAGTTGGAAACTTGCAAGCCGGTGAGTATTCACTACGGGTGCGCTTTGTTGGCTTTAAGGAAAAGGTGCTGCAGGTTAATTTAACGCAAGACACAGAAATGAATGTAGTGCTGGAAGAATCAACACTATTTACAGATGAAGTGGTGGTGCGCTCCACACGTGCCGATGAAAACTCACCGACCACCTTCACGACTGTGAACAAACCGGAAATCCAAAAACAAAATTTTGGACAAGACTTGCCCATGATATTGAACTGGTCGCCATCGGTTGTCACCACTTCCGATGCAGGAGCTGGTATTGGCTACACCGGCTTGCGCATCCGCGGAAGCGATGCAACCCGTATCAATGTTACGATCAACGGAATCCCTTTCAACGACAGCGAATCACAAAGTGTGTACTGGGTAGACATTCCGGATATTGCTTCTTCTGCGGAAAGTGTGCAAATACAACGCGGTGTAGGAACTTCTTCGAACGGAGCAGGTGCTTTCGGTGGGTCTATCAATTTGCAAACCAACACGCTTAGTGAAAAAAGCTATGGTGATATTGTTGCATCTGTTGGTTCATTTAACAGTAAGCGTTTAACAGTGGGGATGGGGACCGGAAAGATGGAAAACAATTTTTCCTTTGACGGTCGTTTTTCACTGATCGAATCGGATGGATATATTGATCGTGCAACTTCTGATTTGAAATCGTATTATGTTTCAGGCGGGTACTTTGGCAAGAATACAATTCTAAAAGCAATTGCTTTTGGCGGGAAAGAAATCACCTATCAGGCGTGGTATGGTGTTCCCGAGTCTCGGATGAACAATGACGAGGAAGCAATGCTGGCTACTGCAGCAGCAGAAGGTTGGAATGCCGAGCAAACGGAAAACTTATTGACTTCTGATTCACGCACGTTTAATCCCTACACCTATAAAAACCAAGTTGATGATTATACACAAAACCATTATCAACTTCATTTCAGTCAGCGCATTGCAGAATTGTTTACCGCCAATGCCGCTTTCCATTATACCAAAGGAAGAGGGTTCTATGAACAGTTTCGGTACGATGATGATTTTGAAGATTATGGTTTGCCGGATGTTGTAGTGGATGGAAATGTTGTTTCCTCTTCTGATCTGGTCAGAAGAAAATGGCTTGACAATGATTTTGCTGGTGTTACATTTTCGTTGAACTATGAAGGCTCGAAACTACAATCGGTGTTGGGTGGTGCATGGAATCAATACAATGGAGATCATTTTGGAAGGGTGGTCTGGTCGGATGTAGCAGTCAATATCCCACAGGATTATGAATATTATTTCAACACTGCTGAGAAGAAAGATTTCAATATTTATTTTAAAAATAACTATCAATTTTCACGGATCAATGCATTTATAGACTTGCAATACCGGACGATCAATTATCAAACATTTTTCGATACCAACTTTGATGTGGATTATCATTTCTTTAATCCGAAGGC
Organism: Cyclobacteriaceae bacterium; assembly: GCA_041746855.1. Lineage (GTDB taxonomy): Bacteria > Bacteroidota > Bacteroidia > Cytophagales > Cyclobacteriaceae > JBGTGG01. The sequence continues at coordinate 8,482 of JBGTGG010000319.1, forward strand.
TGGTCTTGTGTTCGACCTTACCAATGGAAATCAACTTTATGGTTCCGTTGCGGTAAGCAATCGGGAACCTATCCGTGGAGATTTTGTAGATGCGGTAGGTGGGAATGTGCCCAAACATGAATTTCTATTGAATGAAGAATTTGGCTTGCGGTTGCGCAAACAAAATTATGCCGTGCAGGTAAACGGCTATGTAATGACCTACAAAAATCAGTTGGTGTTGACGGGGGCGCTGAACGATGTGGGGGATCCCATTCGCACGAACGTAGACAAAAGTTATCGTATCGGTATTGAAGCGGATGCCACTTTAAAATTCAGTGATAAAATTACCTGGAGTGTTAACGTTGCGCTAAGCCGAAATAAAATTCCAACATTCAATGAAGTGATCTATGATTTTGGTGTGGATTGGGACGAATACAATGAAGTTGTCATTGAACACAGCGATACAGACATTTCCTTTTCGCCCAATATTATTTCGGGCTCTGTGTTTTCATTTTCACCACAACGCAATTGGGAATTTAGTCTGTTGTCGAAGTTTGTTGGTAAACAATATTTAGACAATACTTCAAATGATAGCAGGAGCATGGACGCGTATTTTGTGAATGACATTCGTGTTCGGTATGCGTTGCAACCCAAATGGACGAAGGAGATTTCGGTAAGTTTGTTGTTGAATAATATCCTCAACGAAAAGTATGAGTCCAATGGGTATACCTGGGGATATATTGGAGGTGGTGCAGAGGAAAGACAGAATTATTATTTTCCACAAGCCGGAACAAACCTGATGTTCATGGTGGCCTTGAAATTTTAATCAGCTCCATAGGAGTGGAATCTTTGTAGCCCCGAGGTAACTCGGGGCTACAAAGCATTTTTTACCCGTGTCGTCTACGCACGTTCGATGAAATGATCTCCTTTCCTTCGACACGATCGCACGGATGATCTATGAGCTAACATTTTTTTTATTAGCGTAACATAAAGGGATGCAAAGACCATTAACTTTGATCCCTCATGACCAGGATCGCGCGTGCCATAGTGAAATTTATTGTTTCGTTCTTCCGTCTCACGCGGGTGGGAAACCTTTTTATTATAGGGTTTGCGCAATATTTCACGGCTTTCTTTCTCATGAAGCAAAGAAGCCTTGTATTTTTTGACCTGAAATTTTTTCTGCTTTCCTTATCAACCGTCATCATTGCAGCTGCAGGTTACATCATCAACGATTACTATGACATCAAAATAGATTTCATCAACAAGCCGGATCGGGTCGTTATTGGAAAAAGCATTACACGGAGGTATGCAATCTTATTTCATACGGTACTCTCCGGATTGGGAATTTTGATCGGGGCCTACGTTTCATTGTGGATCGGGGCGGTCAATATTATTTCTGTTTTCCTGCTGTGGTTGTATTCGAATTTGCTAAAACGCCTTCCGTTTGTTGGGAATTTAAGTGTGGCATTTCTCACCGGGCTTTCATTAATATTAGTGGATTTGTATTACCACTCCGGTAATTACATGATTTACATCTATGCTAGTTTTGCCTTTTTTATGACGTTGATTCGGGAGATCATTAAAGACATGGAAGACTTAAAAGGTGATAACTCATTTGGCTGTAAGACCCTCCCGATTATTTGGGGCATCCGAAAAACGAAGCAGATGATTTATTCTTTGTTAACCGTATTGGTGATCACAGTGGTCGTGCTGAATTTCTTATTTACAGATTTGCCCATCACCTTTTTCATTTTGTTTATCGTTATCCTAATCTGGTTTTTACAAAGGTTGATCCGCGCAGACACTACCCGGGATTATTATCGTTTGAGTACATTTTGTAAATGGATTATGCTATTTGGCATTTTGAGCATGGCATTCGTTTATCGTTCTTTGTAGCATGCCTGAAAAGAAAAAACTGGCCATCTTCGCTTCAGGAAGTGGCACCAACGCAGAAGAAATTTTTAAACATTTTCAACACCATCCTGTTGCGGAAATTGTGATGCTGTTGAGCAATAAACCCGATGCCTATGCTTTGGAGCGTGCTAAAAAATTCAACATTAACACACGCGTTTTTAACAGGGCTCAATTTCTTGACGAAACGGTTTTGGGATGGTTAAAAGAAGCAGAAGTTA
>JBGTGG010000320.1:0-10858 GCA_041746855.1 Cyclobacteriaceae bacterium
GGGTTCCATAGCAAAAGAGATGCGCCTTATTTCATTTAGATTATTATCCAGGATTACTGCAGTGGTATAATCCGGGTAAAAAATAGTTATTGCAAGCGGATTTAAAATATCCACGCTTCCGATATTTCCCAGTTGAAAATCGCTGAATTCTTTGGTTTCGGTGGTGCTTGTTTTAATAAACGTTTTATTTTTTAGGTAATAAACAGCTTCATATTTATCGATGCCAATAAATCTATCTGCTTTTAACGGTGTCTTCTTTTCGACGGTAACAGAAATATCACTTTGCGCAAAAACAGCTGCGCAAAATAGTAAAAGTAAGTAGGTAATACTTGTTTTCATAATGGTCAGACAAGGTAAATAAAAGATTTTAATTAATGGTTTTGAAGTTCTTATAAAATAGTGTGCCTAAAACCTACCATCTAAAACCTAATGCCTTGGTATTAAACCCTGTGTTAAAAAAGTAGTCTAATTGTAACATTTCCATTAGATTTGATTCTAATACTAAAATTGTACTTGGATTATGAAAAAATTATTTACTCTTTCCTGTCTTCTTTTCTCCATTTTATTAACTGCACAAAACTTTACCGGTCAGGCAACTTATCAATCCAAAACTACGGTGGATATGGATTTTGGAGGTCGTGAAATGACAGAGCAGATGCGAAAACAGATAGCTGATATGATGAAGAATGCTTTGGAAAAAACCTATGTTTTAGATTTTACCAAAGACGAGTCCCTTTATAAAGAAGAAGAAAAACTTGCAGCTCCCGGTGCCGGTGGCGGAATGATGATGATGATGGGTAATTTTACCGCAGGCCCGCAATATAAAAACACAAAAGACAATGAGTTTTTACAGGAGCAGGAATTTTTTGGGAAACAATTTTTGATCAAGGATACCTTGCCAAAGCTGGACTGGAAACTGGAAAATGAATCCAAACAAATAGGCCAATATGTAGCATTTAAAGCCACTGCCGTGAAAAAACTGGACGATACAGACTGGCAATCCATGCGCAGAAGGAACAGGGATAATGACAGCGAAGAAAAAGTTGCTGAGGTTAAAAAAGATTCTACAGAAATTAACATCATGGACGAAATCGAAATCCCAAAGGAAATTATCATAACAGCGTGGTACACACCTCAGATTCCTGTATCTCAAGGACCCGGCGAGTTTTGGGGATTACCGGGACTAATACTGGAAGTGCAAGCAGACCGAACTACCATTCTTTGTACAAAAATCGTGATGAACCCTAAAGATGGTGTTTCCATAAAAAAGCCTACCAAAGGAAATAAAGTAACCCAACAAGAATACAAAAAAGTAGTTAAAGAAAAAACCGAAGAAATGCAGGAAATGTACGGCGGACAACGAAGAGGGCAAGGGCGTGGTTTTAGAATGGGTGGATAAAACACCTTTACTTTTGAATACTATTAATAAACTAACCAAGCATTAATGAAACTACATTACCTACCTTTTTTTCTTAGTATCCTCTTTTTTTCTTTTCAAACACAGGCACAAACCGCAAAACTTACCGGGGTGGTAAAAGACTCCATTGGTAACCCATTGGAAATGGCAAGCATCATTGCAAAAGTGAAAGAAAGCGGCGCAATAGCAAACTACGCAATTACCAATAGTGCCGGGAGATACCAATTGGATTTACCGCTGGATAACACATACATCATTGAAACCGGTTATCTGGGCTATAATCCGGAGATTTTTGATATAACGATTGGTGACAACAGGTCAGACGTGCAAAGGGATATTGTTTTAAAGTCGCTTGCAGATGAACTCGACGGGATTGAAATTGTTTATGAAATGCCGGTGACTATCCGGGGGGACACTATGGTCTATAATACCGATGCTTTCGTTACCGGAAACGAAAAGAAACTGGGGGACATCATCAAAGCACTTCCGGGCATTGAACTCAATGAAGACGGGGAAATTGAAGTAGACGGTAAAGTAGTTCAGAAAGTAATGGTCGAAGGAAAGGATTTTTTTGACGGCGATTCGAAACTGGCCACAAAAAACATTCCCGCAGATGCCGTTAGCAAAGTGGAGGTTTTAAGGAATTACAATGAAGTGGGCCAGTTGAGCGGGGTCACAAACACCCAGGACCAGGTAGCCATAAACATACGTTTGAAAGAAGGAAAAACCAATTTCTGGTTCGGGGAAGTAACCGCAGGAGCGGGATATGGCGAAAAATTCAGGTATATAGGAAACCCAAAATTGTTTTACTACAGTCCCGAATACAGCATCAACATCATCACTAACTTCAATAACACCGGGGATGTGCCTTTTACCTTCCGGGATTATTTTAATTTCACGGGCGGTTTCCGCAATTTTAACCAGAGTGGCGGTACCCGTTTTAATATCAATGACAGCGGCTTGGGATTTGCGGTTACCCAAAACAACAGGGCAAACGACATTGAAGCAGAATTCATCGCCGGGAATTTCAGCTATAAGGCTTCCGAAAAACTGGATATCAGTGGTTTTGCCGTTCTTTCAGACAACAGGACCAATTTTGTGACCAACAGCATACGCGAATTTGTCTCCACCGGGGAAACAGAAATATCCTCCATTGTAAGCGATCAAAGAAATCAACTTGCGATGCTTAAATTGAGTTCGGTGTACAAACCAAACCTGCGTTTTCAAATGGATTATGATGTTTTGGGAAAACTATCCAAGCAAACCGAGTTTTCCAATCAATTTTCCAATTTCGGGAACATAAACAATACCATTTTGGAAACCAAAGAGAACAATCCGTTTTCCATAAATCAAAATGTAAATACTTATTACACATTAAACGATAAAAATATTTTTGCAGGGCAGGTCCAACATTTGTGGCAGGATGAAGACCCTTTCTACAATGCTGTTTTAGACTTCCTTCCTTTTTCAGGGATATTCAATGAAGATGGCAATCAAAGTGTTTTTGATATCAATCAAGACAAACGTGTAAAGACCAACAAACTGGATGCAAAAGTCGATCATTATTACATCTTGAACAACAAAAGTAATTTGAATTTTACCCTGGGTACCACCCAAAGCCGTCAGCGGTTTAACTCTTCTATCTTTCAAATTTTGGATAATGGCACCAGCCTGGATTTGGACGAAAGCCCTGAAATAGGCGGCACTGTTTTTCCTTTGGGAAATGATGTTACCTATAATTTCAGCGATGCTTTTTTAGGGTTGAAATACAAATTCATCACCGGAAAATTTACAATCACACCTGGCGTGACTTTACATAACTATGATTTAAGCACCGAGCAATTAGGTACAACCACCTCCCAAAATGAATGGAAAGTATTGCCTGATTTTTTTGCCATTGCGCAATTAAAACGCAGTGAGAGCATACGGTTCAACTATGCGATGACTGCAGAATATACTGATGTGAACAACTATGCCGAAGGTTTTGTTTTCAACAATTACAACCGCATATTTCGCGGGAACCGGAACCTGGAAAATGCCTTGTCCAATAATTTTAACCTGACCTATTTTAGTTTTAATATGTTCAACTATACCAATGTTTCCGGCTCCATAAATTATAACCGAAGAATAGATGGTATTAAAAACAACACACAGATTGTAGCGATAAACCAGGTTTCCACGCCTATCAACATCGGAAGTAACTTTCCTGATGAAACGCTATCTGCTTTCGGAAGTTTTGGCAAGCGCATCAAAAAAATGCAATATACCATCAGCGGGAATTTAAACTGGAGTACTTTCAACAATATCATCAACAATGCCGTTACTGCTTCGGAAAGTTTTACACAAAATTACCGAGCAAGCGCCCGAAGCAATTTTAAGGAATTCCCCAATTTTGAAGTGGGGTACAATGCCATTATCAACGAGTATGACAATGGCGGGGTGGCATCTACTTTTTACACCCACCGGCCCTTTGCCAATATCGAGTTCAATTTCCTGAAAGATTTTACCTTTAAGGCAGACTGGAGTTACTACGATTACAGCAACAAGGAAAAGACGGTCAAGAACAACTATTCTTTTTTAAGCGCAGACCTGTACTACCAGAAAAAAGACAGCAAATGGGAATATCGCATTCAGGCAACTAATTTGCTCGATGTACAAACCATCAATCAGGATAGTTTTAATGAGGTTTTCAACACCACTTCAGAATATGCCGTAATGCCTCGTATTTTGATGCTGACGGTGAAGTATGATTTGTAGGGTTGTTATCGGCAACACAATCTCCCTTCAGGTAAAATAAGTGTAGGTTAATTTAAGGAAAGTTGTTACTTTAGAAAATAAATATAACGGCATGTTGCAGATATGGAATATAACAGCCATATATCGATTTAGTTCGTATATACTAATGTTGTATGCCATGCGAAAAAAGAGCCCACCGCACAAATAGCACATTTGGTTTTTGCCCACACACAGGCAAATGCTGAAAAACCAAAAGAGCTATTTTTTTGCTAACGCTCAACAAAAATTGAACTAAATGAAAGAGCCTAAATATATAGAAAAAGAAAATTTACCGCTACGATTAGCTTGGAAGGAGCACCCAGAATTTTTCATATATAAATATGAGAAAGAAGGCGACAATTACAGATTGCATTATTTGGTGGATGACAGAGGTATGAGTGTACATCTTGAAGACAAAGTTAAATTCGACAAGTTTCCACATTATTTTGAAGTACAATCAGGAGGTTGGTATGGTGACAAAGGGAGATGGGCTCCCATGGAAAGGTATTCAGGAACAATAATATGTGAGGATGTTAACTCATTTAATCAACTTTCTTCAAAAGGAGAAAATTTCAAATTTTCAATTTCTAAACCTATTTTTTCTTCAAGAAAAACACTCCATATTGAATCAGCCGAAATTGGAACTATAGAGTTGAAATGTAAAAAAATCATTCCACAAAAATATGACATATTGCTTTTTTCCAAAACGGAGCAAAAATGGGTGTTACGTAGCTATGCAATGGATAACTTAGATTCATATCTTGACGATAATATTGATACAAATCCATTCTAAATAAGATGAAAAAATACTCAGCGAACTACTCACATAGCAATCATAATTTTGTGATTCAAAATCTCCAAGGAGAACGAATCAACAATGAGTATTTGCCTGCAATCTGTATTTTAAAGAATATTCTACAAAGAGGAAAACCAACACTACTATCAAATTATCTACAAGAAGAATTAGGACAACTTCATAGAACTCCTGACTTCATAAACCCATACCCTCTTATAGATGTAGAACAACCTAATTGGGAACGAATCATAAGAGGTGATGAGAAAGGAAATTACTATCCTGCCAAAAAATTCTTTGAAGAACTAATCCCAAAACATTTATCGGAGTATGAGTTTATCCAACAATTGATAATTCCTGAAATTCCAATAAATGAAATTACACAAGTTGATGTTGACGAATATGCAAATCAACAAGTTGACTTTTATTTGCCTCAAGCGTATTTGATAATTGAGATTGACGGTTCTCAACATGAAAAAGACAAGCAAAAGGATATAATCCGCGACTTACATACCGCAAAATATGGAATTCAAACGGTAAGAATAAAAACCGTTGATTTAGAATCTGAAAGTGATGTCTTCTTACAGAAAATTGCTGAAATAAAAGACCGTATTGATAAAGTCAAATCAAAACAAGAAACTCGAAAGGAGAAAGACGCAACGTTCATTTCTCTATCGGATTATCAATTTGCTTTTGAAAATGGAATTGACCTTGAAAACCCAAATTACAAAGCAACTGCAATAATTCGATTTCAATTGTTGGTTTTAGAACTACTTGAGAAAGGCTTATTAAACTTAGCAACGGATTGGAAATTTGAAATTCTACAAAGAGACATTTCAGGTTTTGAGAAAACCGCTATTGAAGATTTAATGGTTTGGTTTGCTCATATTTTCCAACTACATAAGATAGAATTTGAGAAGCCGAAAATTTACATTTCTCACGTCAACTCTGTTAGTAAATTTTCAAACGATAAATCAATCAAAATTGATTTTAGTCTTACAAAAAGATACACGGACGAATTTCAAACAAACTCTAATATCATTTATGTTAGAACAGATTATTTAGATGAGTTCCTCTATTTCAAAAAAGGTAATTCAAGAGATAATCTAAAATTTAGCTCATTTGAACCGTACGACTATTTCAAGATTTCAGCTACAAATACTATTAAGTATAAATTGAAATTTGGAAGTAAAGAAACGGATGAAAACTCACTTCTATTTCTTGTTTGGAACATTTTCTTGCAAAATGATGAAAGTCTTGATTTTAAAACTTTAAGGTTTCGAGAAGGGCAATTACCAATTATAGCAAATGCATTGTCAAAAAATGATACGATAGGATTGCTCCCAACAGGTAGTGGTAAATCAGTTTGTTACCAACTTTCTGCAATTTTACAACCTGCGATTAGTTTTGTGGTCTGCCCTATCAAATCTTTGATGTATGACCAAAAAGCAGATTTAGATTCAGCCTACTTTACAAGAATCAATCATATAACAAGTGATGATGATGGAGAAGACAAAGAAAAAATTCAAAACGAATTTGGGCAAGGTAAATATTTCTTCATTTTCATATCACCAGAACGATTTCAGCTCAAAACCTTTCGCCAATATTTTAGTGCTGTAAACAAGGAATTCAATATTGCATATGCAGTAATTGATGAAGTTCATTGTCTTTCGGAATGGGGTCACGACTTTAGGACTTCCTACTTGAATTTATCCAATGCGATTCAAAGACATACAACAGATTTTAATTGGCTTGGATTAACTGCAACTGCCTCAATTAATGTTTTGAAAAACATTCAAATTGAATTCGGTATAAAACAAGAAGACGTAAAAACTCCTGTTGACTACACAAGAAAAGAATTGGAATTCATTGTAATTGATGATGAAAACAATAAACCAAATGCAATCAATTCTCAGCTTCAAATATTAAAAGAAGAAATTGGAGCATTAGTGGAGAATGGAAAGGATTCTAAATGCGGAATAATATTTACACCCAACGTCAATGGGGCAAATGGTTGCAAATCATTGTCTGAATCATTGAGTAATACTTTTCAAGCAAAGGTTAAATATTATTCAGGTTCAATACCTACAATTGATGGAAATGAGATAATGACAACTCCTGAATTTGACGAGTATAAACGAAACATACAAAGTGATTTTAAACAAAGTAAGTTCACCCTTCTAACTGCAACCAAAGCCTTTGGGATGGGGGTTAATAAAGGTAACATTCATTATACATTTCATTACGGCATACCGAGTTCAATGGAATCATTATACCAAGAAGCAGGAAGAGCGGGAAGGGACAGGACAAAATTCACTACGCAAAAAGCTCAGTGCTATGTGCTTCTAACAAAATCTAATAATGACTCCATATTATCCCAAATTTGGAATAGGGACACTTCTTTTTCCAAATTTTTAGATTCAGCAATAGACTCAAATGGGAAAGTTGTTAAACAAAAATTATTTAATGGATTTGAAAGAAGACAACTTCAAGAACAAGGTCTAACCATTAAAAAAGGACTTATATCGCAAACAAATGGTGATATAAACTCTCAACTTTTCCTTTTTTCGAACAGTCTTGATGTCATAAAAGATGAGTTTGATGTTATCAAAAAACTGCTCTCAAAATATGCTATCTCAAGCGAAAAAGAAATTCAGGTTAATGGAGCTGCAATAAATTGTAAAAAAGCACAAACTGAAAAAGCTATATACCGATTAAGACAGCTTGGGATAATTGAAGATTGGACAATCAGCGATTTTTTTGGTGGAGGTTCATTTGAAGTGGATTTTGCTGAATTCTCAGAAGAAGCAATAAAACAATCATTGCTCCAAACAATCAAGGAATATGATAAAGAATTTTCTTTTGATGCAATTTTAATTGATGAAAAATACAGCACCTATAAGAAGATATTAAATGCTCCTACCAACTATTCTCTAATCGACAAGTATATTCTTATTCTGCTACAATGGTCGTATGATAATTTCGCTTACAACCGCAGACAATCACTCAAGAATATTTACGAGAACTGTTGTGACTTTGCAGACGGAGATATTACAAGTTCCGAATTCAAAGTTAGACTTGAAAACTACTTCAAATTCACTCAAAAAAGCTACGTACTCCAACATATTGCTGAAAATCCAAAAGATTTCGAAAAATGGTTTGAGGTATTCTATCAAATTGACAAAAACATAGTTACAAATACTTTTATAACAAGACGACAACAAGAAAGCCTAAGAGATAACTTAAGTCGATTTTTAGAAAGCTATATGCATAATACAGGCTTAGACCTAATTAGTGGTCTTGTGCGTTTACTTCTTGATGATTATGGAAATTCAGATGGACGAGATAGGCTTGAAACTTCATTGGAACAAATACAACATTATGAATCTGCGGACAAAGAATTTATAGTGGAGCAAATTCTTAAAATTGGTCAAGAATTGAGCAACAATAACAAAAGTTATTTAGCCGAATCACTTTATAAGTTCTTCAATTCACAAGAGTTTCTACTTAGAATTTCAAAATCATTAGGTGATTCATTTTCAATGGCAACCCTTGTTGAACAGGCAAATAATAAATTAAAAACAATTAACGAGAAAATATATGGCGGATTTAGAAAAGTTGGATAACGCTATCAAAGAACTCGAAATACAATCGAATGATTTGAAAGACTTTAATAAGGTGTACTCAGAAATTGGAAAACTAAAAGATGGTATTTCTAATAGTCTATCCCTTCTTAAAGAAAATAATGATGGTTTCAGCACAATTTCAACTGAAGTAAAGTCCAGATTAGAAGAGTCAAAAAAACAGGTTGAAAGCCTTGAAAGTGAACTGCTAAAAAAGATTCAAGAACTTTACCAAGACAACAAGAATTTTCAAAAGGAATTAGACGCTTCATTGATTACTCGACTTGACAAACATAAGTCCGATATTCAAGTAGAGGTTAGGAATGAAGGTACTCAAATACAAAGAGGTTTTGAAACTACTTTAAATACGAATTTCAATTCAATGGAATCAAAATTAAAGGAGCTTTTTGATGTGCAGTCTAAGCAGTTGAATATGTTAAAAATTCTAATGTTTGTGACCATTGGTATTGGAATCGGTTTAGCAATTGGACTTTATCTTAAATAGCCAACGCATAAAGCCATACACATTGCCAAGTCGCTCAAAAGCCAACCGCACGAGCCAAAACTTGTCAATAAGTATGTCTTTGTCAACGCTACTGAAAAAGAAGCACGGGCATACAACAATGGCTAAAAAAACATAGGGGGGTGGTGGTAATTCGGAAGTTCAGAGCTTCTAGAAAGTCCGCCAATCCAAAATTTTGATAATGAAAAAAGTAAATTAAATTATAAAAATATTTGGCTTGGCTAAGTGGTAAACCGAAAAGGTAGTGTTTCAAACTCCCCTACGTTTCTTAGCCGGGTCGTTAGCAAAAATTAAAATAAAATGAAAAACCTTTACTTAACAATTATATTTTTATCCTGTTTGAGTTGTTATACCCAAAATAAAGAAACATTATCCGAATACTCTTGCGAATGTATAAACAATATACCTACCGAAAGTAGCCAACAAAATCTAATAGCAGAAATGCAAAAATGCGTTGGTGATGGATATGAAAAACATTCTGAAGAAGTTCAAAAAATCATGACGGATTTCAAGAGTAAAAATCCAAATTCGGATTTGACTTCTCAACATAATCACGTACGAAAAGTATTGACTGAAAATCTTATTAAGGATTGTCCGAGATATGCAAAAATCACATCAGATTTAGTTTCTAGACAAAGACCCGTCTCAAGTAACATTATAAAAACTGTAGCGGACGAAATTTGTAATGAAATAAATGATATGGGGGAAATAGTATTATCAGACAAAATTGTTGACCCCATTCTTATGAAGTTTTCGATGAAATATGACAATCAAATTAGAAAAGAATATAATCTATCAGATAGAGAACAAATGAAAAAATACGCCTATGATTTATCTTATAAATTGATGGCGGATTGCGAAAAATATAAAGTGTTTGGTATTCAAAAACAGAGATAACTTTTGCTAACATCGGCTCATAAACTATGGCTTCTCCAGGTTCACTCGCAATCCGCAAGCTTCATTATCAATTCACAAACGCACTATACCCCGTAATGGCACGGCCCACAATAAGCGTGTTGATTTCTTTAGTGCCTTCATAGCTGTATATCGCTTCTGCATCTGCCACAAAACGTGCCACGTCATATTCCAGAAGGATGCCGTTACCGCCCATCACTTCACGGGCACGACTAACCACATCCCGCGTGCGTAAACTGCAAAACACTTTTGCGAGGGAGGCGTGCTCATCGGTCAGTAATTCCTGATCCTGCAGTTCTGATAGCCTGTAGCACAAGGTTTGCATGGCAGTAAGATTAGAAACCATCTCCACCAAATGGTTTTGGATGAGTTGATAAGAAGCAATCGGCCTGCCAAATTGTTCCCGTTTTTTAGTGTATTTTAAAGCCGCTTCATAAGCACCGCGTGCACAGCCCACAGCTTGCCAGGCAACTCCGGCCCTGGTCATCTGCAATACTTTTGCAGTGTCTTTAAAAGAATCTGCTTTTTGTAACCGGTCACTTTCGGGGATGCTGCAATTGGTCAAGGTAATGATAGCGTTTTGCACGATCCGCAATGCCATTTTATCTTCCATTTTTTCGGCTTTAAATCCGGGGTTCTCCTTGCGCACTAAAAACCCTTTCACCTGATTGCTGTCTTCATCGCGTGCCCAGATGATGATAACATCAGCAAAAGTCGCATTGCCTATCCATTTTTTTTGTCCGTTTAAAATCCAGTTGCCATCCACCAGTTTACAGGTGGTTTCCAATCCGCCTGCCACTGCTGAGCCAACA
>JBGTGG010000321.1:0-5941 GCA_041746855.1 Cyclobacteriaceae bacterium
GGGAAAAGTGATAAAAGAGAAAATAATCCTCGGCCTGGATCCAGGTACGAGCGTGATGGGATATGGAATAATCCATATAAATGGCAGTGCAATCAAGCTTTTACAGTTTGGCGTGATCCATCTAAAGAAGTATGAAAACCATGAATTGAAGCTCAAGAAAATATTTGATCGGGTGTTGAACCTGATTGATGAGTATCATCCCGATGAAGTGGCGCTAGAAGCACCTTTCTTTGGCAAGAATGTACAATCGATGCTAAAACTTGGGCGCGCACAAGGTGTTGCCATGTCGGCTGCGCTATTTCGTGAGATCCCCATAACTGAATATGCCCCGAAAAAAGTAAAACAATCCGTTACCGGAAATGGAAATGCATCCAAAGAACAAGTTGCCAAAATGCTGATCGGATTATTGTCAATAAAGGAGGCACCAAAATTATTGGATGCTACCGATGCGCTTGCTGTTGCCATCTGTCATCATTACCAAAAAGGACCGAGTGCTTCAAAAACAAAAACCTGGGAAAGCTTTGTGAAAGAAAATCCGGAAAGAGAGAAGAAACCAATCGGCAATTTAAAAACCGACTAATTTTCTAATTTGCAAACTATCTAATCGACCAATTAATAAATGGGCATTGTCATTCGCCAAAGTTTCTGGACATCGGTAATCTCCTACATCGGTGTTGTGCTTGGGTATGTCAATCTGCTGTACTTGTACCCCCGCTTTTTAGATCCTGATCAAATTGGATTGTTGCGCACGGTACAAGATGCTGCCATTCTCTTTGCAGCATTCGCGCAAGCGGGGCTTTCACAAACTATTGTACGCTATTTTCCACAGTATAGTAAAGACCGGGACGAAGGACAAAAATTCATCAACCTGATCTTTGTTCTTTCATTTGGCGCGTTCATCCTCTTTGGAATAGCCTTCTTTCTTTTAAAGAACAACATCATTGATTTCTTTGGTGAAAATGGAAACCAGTTGGAAAACTATCTGGTCCTCACCCTGTGGCTTACGCTCATCATGACGTTGATTACGTTGACTGAATCATATTCTCGGGCAAATTTAAAAGTAACTACACCAAATTTTTTACGAGAGATCGGACTACGTGCGATGCAAGGCGTGTTGGTGTTATGCTATTTTCTTGACCTCTATGATTTTTATAGTTTTTTGATTCTTACAGTATTCTCGTACATACTCAATCTTTTAATCTTATTGGTATACTTGAAATCGGTTGGTACTCTGAAATTAAATCTTTCTATCCTTCAATTGCCAAAAAAGAAGTTTCAGGAAATAATACAGTTCAGTGTGTTTAGTTTAGCCGGCACAGGTGCCTTGCTTACCATTATAAAAATCGACAGTCTGATGGTTTCCGCATTAAGCACCAACGGTTTTGTTAACAATGCAATTTATACCACCGCAGTGTACATGGCTACCGTTATTGAAATTCCAAGACGTGCCATCAACCAAACAACGAACACCCTGATAGCAAGGGCTTTTGAAAAAAATGACCTGACAGAAGTTGAAGCATTGTACAAGAAAACCACAGTAAATCAATTAGCCATAGGCGCCTTGCTCTTTCTTGGTGTATGGGCCAACCTCGAATCTATCTATTCGATTATGCCAAAAGGCGATACGTTTATGGCCGGTTATTCGGTTGTGATCATTATTGGTGTTGTTAAAATTATTGACATGTTGTTTGGCCCCAATGGCGAATTGCTTGTGCTCTCAAAATACTATTGGTTTCATACTTCAGCCTTGATGGTGATGATTGTTATTTCCATCTCCTTAAATTATTTCCTGATTCCGGAATATGGAATTGAGGGCGCTGCCTATGCTACCGTGATTACTTACCTAATCTTTAACCTGATTAAGTTCACGTTTGTATACATCAAATTAAAAATCCAGCCTTTTACCCTGGGCTGTCTAAAAGTATTGGCAATTTCAGCTTTGGTTATCCTACTTAACAATTGGCTTCCCTCACTGGAAAATAGCTATTTGGATATCCTGTATCGCTCAACAATCATTTCCGTATTGTATGGGGTTCTCGTTATCATGAGTCGGTCGTCAGCAGAAATCAATACTTTATTTGAGAAGGGATTATCGATGATAAAATCTCTATGGAAATGAACCATTAATAGTAGTTTTGCACATTATCCATCATTGAACAAACCAGAGTCGAATGGACCTTCAAAAAATTAAGAAACAAGCGCTACCGCACGCTTTAGCCATTATTGTTTTTATCGCCCTAACGGTAATTTTCTATTATCCGCTCATTTTAGGAGATAAAACCCTGGATCAACATGATGTAAATCAGGGAGTTGCTTCAGGAATTGAATTGAGCAATTTCCGAGCAGAAACGGGTGAGGAAGGCCTATGGACCAACAGTATGTTTGGCGGGATGCCTGCTTATCTTATCAATGTAAGGTGGTCCGGCTCCACGATT
This sequence comes from Cyclobacteriaceae bacterium, assembly GCA_041746855.1. GTDB lineage: Bacteria > Bacteroidota > Bacteroidia > Cytophagales > Cyclobacteriaceae > JBGTGG01. The sequence continues at coordinate 2,436 of JBGTGG010000321.1, forward strand.
TTGACCACGATTGAAAAAGTCATCTCGTTTGGTTTCCCAAGCTCGGCAAGAGAAACATTCCTTTCCATGCTTTGCTTTTACGTATTGTTGGTGGTGTTTGGCGTACGTCCTTCACTGGCAATTGCCGGGGCGATAGCGTATGGATTTAGTACTTTTTTCATTATCAGTATTCAGGCGGGCCATATCTGGAAAGTTAGAGCAATCGCATACGCACCGTTGGTAATCGCGGGAGTGCATCTACTCTACCGCAGCAAATATATTGTTGGCACGGCGTTAACCGCATTGGCATTGGCATTGGAAATTAATAGCAACCACCTCCAAATTAGCTACTACTTATTTTTGATCCTGGTTTTATATGGTATTGTTTCATTAGTGGTTGCCATAAAAAACAAAACGGTATTACCTTTTATCTATTCAAACCTATTTGTACTGGCTGCGGTAGTGATTGCAGTGGGCGCCAACTTCGGTAAGATCTGGTCAACATATGAATACGGAAAATATTCAATACGGGGAAAATCTGAACTGACCGCCAATGGAGAAACAAGTAATGGACTTGATCGCGATCGCGTTTTTAGTTGGAGCAGTGGAAAGTTAGAAAGTTTTACATTCCTTGTTCCCAATTTTTATGGTGGAGTGAGTGGTGGATATAGCGATACTGGTAGTGAACTGGAAAAAGTACTTCAACAGAACAATGCCCCACCCGATCAAATCCAACAATATACTCGCGGGTTGCTGAGCTACTGGGGTACTCAGCCTTTTGTTGCCGGACCAGTCTATGCGGGTGCAATTATCTGCTTTTTATTTGTGATTGGTATTCTATGCGCAGATACTAAATATAGAGTTTGGTTGATTACGGCAACGGTACTCGGTATTGCTCTTTCGTGGGGGAAAAATTTTCCGTCCTTGAATTATTTATTTTATGATGTCGTTCCGCTGTATAGCAAGTTCAGGGCAGTATCCATGACGGTTTTTATTTCCATATTGACGATGACTTTGCTTGGCTTCATTGGGTTGGAACAACTACTGAAAGATCAGACCAAAGAAAAAGTGAAAAAGCTTTTGATTGCCTTTGGTATTACTGCGGGTTTGGTATTGTTAATTGCGATTATTGCTTACGTCCCGCGCATTGATTTTGAAATGCAGGATTTTATAAAGATTGCAGTGAATGCCAGCAGAAAATCAATCATCCGGATGGATGCATTTAGAAGTATCTTTTTTATAACAGCCACATTTGCAGCGATTTTCTTTTTTGTAAAACAAAAATTGAACGCTGGTGCTTTTGCCTCCTTATTTTCCCTTTTGATAATACTCGATATCTTGGGAGTAAACTATCGCTACTTAAACAGTGACAGTTACGTTACCCAACGGAAAAACACATTCTTTCAAGAAACACCGGCCGATCAGGTGATCTTAAATGACAAGAGCCACTTTCGGGTATTAAATTTTGCTGATCCATTCAACGAAGCAAGAACATCAGTGTTTCACAATTCAATAGGTGGATACCATGGCGCTAAGCTAGCCAGGTATGAAGAGTTCGTTACCCACCAACTTTCCGGTGAGATCCAGGAGATTATGACAACAGGCAGAATTACGCAAAGCAACACGCGGTTGTTGAGTATGCTGAATGCCAAATACTTTTTGGTTGGAAATACAGCAGAGTCAGTAGTTCAGAATCCGAATGCCATGGGCAATGCCTGGTTTGTGCAATCGATAAAAGAAGTAAACACACCCGATGAAGAACTTGCATCACTGAGCGACCTGGCGGTAAGACGTGAAGCAGTAATGGATGTTTCAAAATTCACGAAACCAGCATTCCAATATGATTCTTCATCATCGATTACATTAAAATCATATGCACCCAACAAGCTGGTGTATGAAAGCAGCAGTGCAGCTAATGGCTATGCAGTTTTTTCCGAAATCTATTACCCGGAAGGTTGGAAAGCATTTATCGCTGATAAAGAGGTCACGATAGACCGGGTTAATTATATTTTGCGCGGATTGCCCATCCCTGCAGGAACTCACCAAATCGAATTTCGGTTTGAGCCGGAGGTTTATTTTGTGGGGAATAAGGTGATGTGGGGATTTAATATTGCATTGCTATTACTTTCGGGATTTGCAATAGGCGTAGTTTTCAGAAGTTTAAAAGCTGAATGAAGAAAGTATTAATCATTACGTATTATTGGCCGCCAAGCGGTGGGATCGGTGTATTGCGTTGTTTAAAGTTCGCAAAGTACCTCCGCCAATTCGGTTGGGAGCCTGTTATTTATACTGCTTCCAATCCACAGTATCCGTACATCGATCACTCCAATGACAAAGATATTCCTGAAGGAATTGAGATACTGAAGCATCCGATTTTTGAGCCATTCTCATTATTTAAAAAATTTACAGGAAAAAAAAAGGACGAACCGATTAGTAACCCGTTGGTTACGAAGGCGAAGAACAGAGGCATAATCGAAACATTAGCAATCTGGATACGTGCTAATTTTTTTATACCTGATGCACGCGCGTTTTGGATTAAGCCTTCCGTAAAATACCTCACCAACTACTTACGGGAAAATAAAGTTGATGCTATCCTATCGAATGGGCCTCCACACACAAATACAGTCATCGCTTGCTGGCTAGCGCAAAAATTTTCGATTCCGTGGTTGGCTGATTTTCAGGATCCCTGGACACAAGTGGATTACTATTCCTTGTTTCCCATCGGAAAAAGAGCCGATCACATTCATAAAAAACTTGAGCAGGAAGTATTTGCAACTGCTGATAAAATTACTATCGCGAGCCCGACCTGGAAGAAAGACCTCGAAAAAATAGGCGCTAAAAATGTGGATGTGATTTATTGGGGATATGATGAGGATGATTTTAAGAGCATAGCGCAAAAACAAACTGAAAAATTTACAATTTTTCATGCCGGGATATTTGGGCACGACCGCCTTTCACCAACACTTTTTGAAGCTCTTAAAGAATTAATTGAAGAAATACCATCCTTTTCTAGTGACCTGGAAATCCAATTATTTGGAATGGTGGATCATACAGTCATTGAAGAAATTAAACGCAATAACCTGATGGGGCATACCACCCTGGGTGGAACAATAGGACGTGAAGTTGTCTTGCAAAAAATGATAGCGGCATTTCTGCTTTTGCTCCCATTGAACAAATCTTTAAATATTAATGGAAGGCTGCCGGGAAAACTTTATGAATATTTACGTTCGTATAATTGGATCCTTGCCATCGGTCCCGATTCCTCTGATGTAAGTCAACTTCTTGACCAAACTTCCTCAGGGAAGATTGTTGGTTTTGATGAAAAAGAGGTACAGAAAAAATATTTACAAGACTTTTATAAACTTTACCTCAATAAAGAATATCGTTCCAAAAACAAAGAAAGCATACATGAATACAATGTCCGAAAGCAAACACAAAATGTCGCTAGCTATCTGAATCAGATAATTGAAAAATGAAAAAAAGAATATTAGCTTTTGTTGATTTGGAGAACGGTCGTGATGCTAACA
>JBGTGG010000322.1:0-1940 GCA_041746855.1 Cyclobacteriaceae bacterium
AGGGAATTATTGGAAATGGTAGAGTTGAAAGGTATTAGCCAAACTCAATATGCAAACGAACGAAATATTCCGATTAGTACCATAAAATCCCGAGTGCAGAGAGCTAAGCAGAAGTTAAAAGAGCAAATTACAAGCAATTGCTTTCTAAAAATTGACACTTATGGTAATGTGATTGAATTTCAATTACCTAAAAATTAGTTGGACTTTTTTTGAGTCCTTTTTGTGATGCTTGCGTCTGTTGTTTGAATTTTAAAATCAAACTTAAAGATGACAACAAAACAAGCTCAAAATCAGAATGGCACAACCGAGTATGTTGTGCAAGGAAAAGGCGAAACCATTGTGTTTCTTCATGGTGCAGGCGCATCGGCCATAGCAAATTGGCAGAATAGTATTGACCTTTTTTCTAAAAGTAAAAAGGTTATTTCGATCAATCTGCCAAGTGCAGGAAATACTGTTTGGAATAAATCAGCAATTGAATTACCAGACTTGGTAGACGTAGTAAAGTCTGTAATTAAAGCTGAAGGGGAACATCCTGTAACATTGGTGGGATATTCCACGGGTGCGAACGTAGCTTTAGCTTACGCAGGCACTTTCCCAAATGAAGTTAAGAAAGTTATTGCAATGGCACCTTGGTTGGCCAATGCGAGACAAAAATTCCTTTTTAACTTTTGGCGAGAGTTGCTCATAGCAGACAAAGATCTTTTTGCAAGGTATAACACCATTACTGCATTAAGCATAAATGCACATGGTTACATGAATGATGAAGCGTTCGAAGGCACTGCAAAAGTTTTTGGGAATACAGGTTTTAATGAGGACTTACCGAAACTTATTGAAACTCTGGTTTCGGCAGACATTGAACCATTTCTAACAAAAATCAAAGCACCCGTAAAAATAATTGGCTTTGCGTTTGACTTGATTGCGCCAATTGACCAAGCAAAAGAAATAAGCAATAAAATTGACAACGCAATATTTTCAGAAATACAAGCAGGACATGCTGGACCTTGGGAAGCAACTGAAAAAATGAACGAAGAAATAGAGAACTTCATATAGAAGAAAACTGCCACTAACAAAATGTTTGCGCAATGGTGGGGTTCAGTGTAAGCCCAAAGTGCTATCTTCGTCAACGTTGGTCACGTGGGACAATGAAGCGTTTCAAAATCCCACCACTGCGCAAACATAAACGTTGTGTGTAATGCAAAAAAAACCTTATCTATGAGAATACTACTTTTTATAAACTTAATTCTGTTCTTAACAGGGTGCTCTTCATCGGAAAATGATAAAAATGAGAATAAATTGGAAACATCTGATTCTACCATAAGTAATGAACATGAAACTAAAAATCATAATGAAGATTCTGAAAATAAGGTAGAATTAAAGAACATGAATGAGGATTTTATCTATTCAGAAGATTCAGTTTTAATTCCTTCTTTTGAAGTTTTTGTTGATTTAGATGAAAAAGCTAATAAAAAGCTAGAAGAAAGTAATGAAACAATTATAGTTAAGGCTTTTTTTAGAGGAGAACCTAAAGATACCTTAAATGAAGATTATCAAGAGTGGGCTCATATGCCAATCGGTCAATATGAAATTGAATTGAAAAATACCAGAGTTGCAAGATTTGATAATATAAAAATTAGCCGACCATTATTTGAAGAATTAATAGATGAAAATTTTGAAGTTTTGATTAATGTTTATTCCGGGAGAAAATCTGGTATGTATAACCTTCTAGATTGTAAAATTCTTCAAAAACCTATTAATGAGATTAAAGGGAAAAGAAATACCTTGACGGGAAAGCTGATTTAATAAAATGCACATACACACAACACTGTGTAGCCAATACTGGGGCTGAGGCTTTTAAGTCAGATGTTTTCGCTTTATCTTACTTTTCTGCTGGTGGATAGGGAACTGCAAAAAAATCCCCAGCATCGGCTACACTAAACGTT
>JBGTGG010000323.1:0-10648 GCA_041746855.1 Cyclobacteriaceae bacterium
TTGCTTAACGGGTTCCAAAACTAAAGAGGTTTGGAGTGGAGTTGAAAAGCAAACGGTTTAAAATTTTTCTCAAATCTAATGTTAAAAAGTCAAAAAATGACATGAAATCGCCACTTAGCAAGACAAAACCGAGCAGGCTGAATTAAATGCCGGTGATTACAAAATCCAAAAAACAGGCCTATGTGGTTTAAACCCAATTTGTGACATGAATTGTCTGTATCAATTTGCAAATTGCCCGTGCTTGTGAATATTAAAAGATAAATTTACGCTATGGAGATTATTTTTTTGCTGGTTGGAATTGCGGTAGGTGTTTTGGCCGGATGGCTTTTTGCGCGTTATCAGCATTCAGCTTCCTCTCAAAATTCATCCTCAGTACTTTTTGAAGAACAAGGGCGCGTAAAAGAACTCAACGGACGATTGGCAGAATTAAAAGCGGAAGTAGAAAAAGAAAGGAAAACGGTCATTGAGTTAAACTCAAGTTTATCTACTACGGAAGCCGACTATCGAAACCTTCAGGAGAAACTCAAAGACCAGGAGAAAGAGCTTAATTCCCTTCAGGAAAAATTCACCGTACAGTTTGAAAACCTGGCCAACAAAATTTTTGATGAAAAAAGTAAAAAGTTTACCGAACAAAATAAAACCAACCTGTTTGATATCCTCAAACCGCTTGGCGAAAAGATCACCGATTTTGAGAAGAAAATTGATACCGCACACAAAGAAAGCATTGAAAAAAATGCAGGCTTGTTTAATGAATTGAACAACTTAAAAAGCCTCAATATGCAAATGAGCGAAGATGCCAAGAATTTAACACGCGCATTGAAAGGTGACACGAAAACGCAAGGTGCATGGGGCGAATTTATTTTGGAAAGCATCCTCGAAAAATCCGGACTGGAAAAAGGAAGGGAATATTCCGTGCAGGAATCCTTTACCAATGCCGAAGGAAGACGGCAACAACCCGATGTGATCGTGAAACTTCCCGAAGATCGCCACATCATCATCGACTCGAAAGTAAGTTTAACCGCCTACAATTTATACATCAATACAGAAACCGATCACGACCGTACTATTTATTTGAAGCAACACCTTCAATCGATGCGCCAGCACATGCGGATATTGGCTGATAAAGAATATCAGAAAAACTATTCTGATAACGGACTGGATTTTGTGATCATGTTCGTTCCGCTTGAGCCAGCCTACATGCTGGCCATCCAACACGAGAATGGTCTTTATGAAGAAGCTTTTGAAAAGCGGATTGTTTTTGTGAGCCCTACCCTGTTGCAACCTTCACTTCAATTAATAAAGAGTGCCTGGAAACAGGAGTACCAAAACCGACATGCGGTTGAGATTGCCAACAAAGCCGGAAACTTGTATGATAAGTTTGTAGCCTTTACGGATGATCTTGTTTCGCTGGGAAGGCATTTGAACAACACCCGGAAATCATACGAGGATTCGATGAACAAATTGACTACCGGAAGTGGAAACTTGGTTAGACGTACAGAAGAGTTGAAAAAACTTGGCGCGAAAGCAGGTAAGTCGATTGATCAAAAACTGCTCAATCGCGCGGAAGACCAGGCGGATTTATTTGAGTAAGATTTCGAAAGAGCTAGACTTTAATTCAAACAAGAAGTTAGAGCTTGCCCCGAGAATCGGGCACCGTTGAATCTTTGGACCATCCTTCTCCTTCAATGGGTATCCTTATCATTGAACCGATCCCATAGACTCTTCGCTACCACCTGCCTTTGCCGAAGCGGCTACGCGCAGGCAGGCGATGCATGACGAAAAAGCTTTGTAATGCCTCATATTATTCGGTAAGTATTTTTTTGTATTATTACCTCTTACAACCTCTATCTATGAAAAAATCGAGTTATTCCTTTTTTATAATTTTTGCAATTGCATTTCTATCCTCTTGCGCCAGTACAAAATCAGTCAAAGAAAATTCTCCTGCCGGGGAGTGGGAGTACTCCATCCAAGGAACCCCGAATGGCGACTTCTCCGGAATCATGACGATCACTAAAACCGAAACCGGATTTTCCGGACAATTAGCGTCAAGTGCGGGTATCTTACCTTTTACCTCCACCAAATACTTTAAAGAGCAAAACAAAGTGGAAGCAGAATTTGACTACTCAGGCATGCCGGTTTTACTTACCGGAATGATCACCGGAACCACAATGACTGGCACTGTTGCTACCAGTGGTTACGAGTTTCCGCTTGCAGCGACAAAGAAAACTCCTTAAAGTTTAAATAACATTCGTGTAAACACGTTTCTAGTATTGGAATCCATTGGGTTCTTGTATTTTTGTAGAGAAGCGATGTGTCATTGAAAAATTTCAAGAAAGTATTTTATTATTTTTTATTAGGGATTGGCGTATTGCTGATTGCTTCAGTCGGTTCTGTTTTTCTCTTTAAAGACAAAATCATCCAGCAATTTATTCGGGAAGCCAACAAACAACTTGCCACCCCGGTAAAGATCGGCAACATAGATGTTTCCCTTTTTGAGGATTTTCCACACCTCTCCATTGTATTCAAAGATGTTTACATTGAAGACAGCCATCCGGAACAATACCCGCTGTTTACTGCCGCTTCCCTCTCCTTTCGGTTAAATCCGGTTGAAGCCTATAACGGAACCTATATTATTACGGGATTAAAAATTCAGGATAGCGAAACCAACTTAAAAATCAACAGCAGGGGAGAAAACAATTACACGGTTTCAAAAGAATCGACCGGAGGGGCCGGGGTTAGTTTTGATTTGCAAAATGTAAAATTGTTAAACACGCGGGTTCGATACGCCAGCGTCCCCGACAATCAGGAATACGTCTTTGATAGCGAAGACCTACGTGCTTCGATCAATACAAAGAACGATATCTACACGATTGGCGCAGCAGGTGACATTCTGATTGAAAAATTGAAAGTGAATTCAAATTCATTTCTCAATGGGAAAAAATTTATAGTAGATACTGATCTTGTTTACGATGACATAAACAAAGCACTTACCATTAAACCTTCCGACCTACAACTCAAAAGCTCGCATTTCGATGTAGAAGGGAACTATAATTGGAAGGAAAAAAGCAACATCGAATTATCGGTGGTCGGAAAAAATGCAAACATTCAATCTTTGCTCACGCTTTTGCCAGAATCCTCGTCCTCAAGTTTGGAAAAATACAAAAGCAAAGGCGAAGTATATTTTAATGCGAAACTGAAAGGTGAAATCAGCGAAGATAAAAGCCCATCCCTTACTGTTGATTTCGGATTCAATGACGCAACACTTTATCACCCCGATTATAAAGCAGAAATCACCAACGCGAAAATGTCGGGAAGCTTTTACAGTCAGTATATTTTGGATGCGCGTTATGCAACTTTATCGTTGAAGAACGTGGCGGGGAAATTAAATGGTGAGGTGTTCCAGGCAAATTTGTTGGTTGAGAATTTCAAAGACTCCGATGTTTTGCTCGACTTCAAAGGAAAACTTGACGCAGCTTCCGTTGCCAGTTTTTATCCGATTGAAAATTTGAAAAATGTAAGTGGAACCCTGTTGACAGATATTGCTTTCGATGGAAGGCTTTCGTGGTTAAAATCGAAAGCAACCGCCCAGCGCGCCTCCACCCGCGGTTCTATTGAACTTCAGAATATTAATTTTTTATATGGAAAAGATGAGACACCCGTTAAAAACTTAATGGGCACCTTGCAATTCAACAACAACGACCTTGCCCTTAGCAACGTCTCTGCCATATTAGGCAACAGTGATTTCCTTTTGAACGGGTTCTTCAAAAACATCATCACTTTTCTATTGTTCGAAAACCAACCGATCGGCATTGAGACCGATCTAAAATCAAACTTTCTAGATCTCGACCAGCTTTTCACATTGGGATTTGGAAAGACCAGTATAAGCAACACGAAAGATACACCCGAATATGAATTCAGTATCTCACGCAATGTCTTCCTGAATTTCAATTGCAATGTAAATGCAATGCGTTACAAACGGTTTTATGCCACCAAGATGAAGGGGGATCTATTGGTAAAAAATCAAATGGCAGTTTCACGGGGTATCACTTTACAAACCATGGGGGGTGGATTAAGCCTCTCCGGAATTGTGGATGCCAAAAACCCAAAAGCGATTGATGTTGTTTCTTCTTTCAACTTAAAGGGTATCGACCTCGATAGTGTTTTTTATGTGTTTGAAAATTTCAAACAGGATTTTATTATGGACAAACACTTGAAAGGAAGTGCTGATGCAACGGTTACGCTGGAGATGGTGCTAAACCCCAGTCTGCGTTTGTTTCAGGAAACACTCATTGCCGATATCAGTACCACCATTAAAAATGGGCAACTCAATAATTTTGAGCCCATGCAACAACTCAATAAGTACCTGGATGATGACGGCTTAAGCAAAATCCGTTTCTCTGATTTGAAAAACGACATCCACATTGAAAACAAAACCATTTACATTCCACAGATGGAAATCAGAACCAATGTAACCAGTTTGAAATTGAGCGGCACCCATACATTCGATCAGCGAATTGATTACCACATCGTTGCTCCATTAAGAAATCGAAAAAAGATCAAAGAGGCCGAGGCAGAAGGTGCATTTGAAGAAGACCCGACCGGGGCGAAAATCTATCTAAAAATTACCGGCACCACCGATAACTATCGCGTAAGCTACGATACCGATGCAGTAAAGAAAAAAATTGTCACCGAATTGAAAAACGAAGTGCAGGAACTAAAAGATGCTTTTAAAAACAAAGGTGTTAAGAAAAAGAAAGAACTGGAGCTGGAAGAAGATGAGTATTTTGAATGGGAGGTTGAGCCGGATAGCACGAAGGTGAAAAATTAGATTTAAGATTTTAGATGTAAGATTTAAGATTCAATTTTTTCAACTTTATCCCTTTGGTACTTTAACTCATAGCTCTTCATCCTCAAAGCGCTTAAAAAAGCTTCAGTGATTTTGTTCTGCCTAGAAAATCCAGTGATTATACCATGCCTCGTTCTACAATTAATATAAATTTCGTGTTCCCTTATAAATATACTAACTCTGTTTCCAGCAAATGGGTAATAGATATCTGCTTGAACAAAATCCTTGCTTAGGGCTTTCACAAGCCAATCAAAACCAACCCCAACAATTTGGATAACCTCAAAAATCTGATCGACCTCCAACTCAACAGATTGATTCTTTATTTTAAGCTTCTCTCTTTGTACTAAAAATAGAAACCCCATGAGCATTAAGTTAATTATTGTCATGACAATAAAATCGTTATTGCTCATTGTCGCATTGGTCGGATTTGGTGGATTTTGATCCCACCCGAGTACAATCACCAAAACATTAATTAACCCAAACGCCCAAACTATTGTATAATGGGTAATAAAGTCTAGAGGACTAAGGATAATTCTTCCCTCAGTAATCATCATGTTTCTTTTTTCCTCAATAGTCATAATTCTAGCGACACTTGTTGTATTTAATCAATCGCCTCGCTCAAATAATCATTCAACGGTTTAAGAACTTTATACGTATCCACAACATTTTTTAAAAACTTTTTGTCCATCACTTCTTTGTCGGTGAAGTAGTGGCTCACAACAAAACTTTTGTGCTTTAGCAATTCCAGTTGAGGATGGTCTTTCGGATATCCTTTTGGGGCGGTTTTCAGTTTATCAAAATCATCAAAAGCGCCAAAAGTCTTTTTAAATTTTGCATTGTTTAAAATCGCATGGAGCTTCTTCGGATTGTAATCAATCTCTTGCCGCACTTTGGCGAGGATGTCATTGGGTGGCACATACAAGCCACCAGCCACAAAACTTTTGTTGCCCGCCTCAATGTGCAGATAATATCCGGGCGTTTGCATCAACTTTCCTCCACCGGAAAAAGTAGCGCCCATATTCGTTTTATATGGACTTTTATCTTTACTGAAACGCACATCCCGATAAATCCTAAAGCTCAGTTTCTTCGGATTTAAACCTGCAAGCGAACCATCCACCGGAATCATTTTCTCCAACAACGCAGCAACAAATTCCTCGAAGCTTTCTTTTGCCTCCAGATATTTGGGTTTGTTCTTTTCAAACCACTCACGGTCGTTGTTTTTGGAAAGGTTTTTTAAGAAGGAGAGTATGATTTTGAAATCCATGGGTGTTTTTTTGGAAATGTAAGTTAATAAAAAAGATACTCGATGCTAGATACTGGTTGCTGGTTTCCGGATATTGGATTTTGAGCTAGTATCTAGAAGCCAATATCCAGTATCTCAAGACTAACGACTCAAGACTCAAGACTAGCTACTCAATACTATTTACTAAAGACTCTCCACCACCGTCTCCAACCCAATTCCCCGCGATGCCTTCACTAAAATCGTAGCCTGTCTAATCGGATTATTTTTTAACTCATTGATCAACTCTTCCTTCTTCTCAAAGTGTTTCGCGAACGGTATCACTTCTTTCGTCTTTGCTACCAACTTTCCACACAAATACACATCAGCAAAATCGTGATCTAAAATCAATTGGCCGAGTTGTGCGTGCTCGTGATCACTTTCTCCTTCCAACTCAAACATATCGCCAAGGATCAGCACTTTTCTATCTGCTTTCATTTCGGCCAACGACTCAATCGCAACTTTCATGGAACTTGGATTTGCGTTATACGCATCTAAAATAATTGTGTTGGTCCCTTTTTTCACCACCTGTGATCGCATGTTCTCGGGTGTGTACTCAGCAATAGCATTATTTGCATCACGTACCTGCACTTCGAAATACTTACCAATACACAGGGCAGCAGCAATGTTTTCAAAATTGTATTTTCCTACTAATTTCGTTTCGATGACTTCTCCATTTTCTGCTTTTGTTTTCACAAAAGGATCAGCTCCTAAAAATTCACACCCATAGTAATCTCCTGTTGCCGGATAAAAAACAGGATCCGTAAATCGTTTTGCCATATTGGCGAGAATTTCGTTTTGCGAATTGATAAACACTATTCCATTGTTGGTTATTAAATGTTGATACAATTCCGATTTCCCCCGGATTATATTTTCAAATCCGCCAAATGTTCCAATGTGTGCCTTGCCAATGTTGGTAATGAAACCATGTGTAGGATTGGCAAGCGAACACAGCAATGCAATCTCGCCCACATGGTTGGCGCCCATTTCTACAATTGCCAATTCAATGGAAGCATCAATGCTCAATAGGGTAAGCGGCACGCCAATGTGGTTGTTAAGATTTCCTTTCGTGGCCAGTGTTTTGAATTTTTTACTCAGCACTGCATTCAATAATTCTTTTGAAGTGGTTTTTCCATTCGATCCCGTAAGGCCAATGACCGGAATTGTTAACTGGTCACGGTGATGCCGTGCCAGTTGCTGAAGGGTTTGAAGAACATCCGGCACAAGAATAGTATGTTCATGAGTAGCATATTTTTTTTCATCCACCACCGCATAGCGGGCCCCTTTCTCCAACGCCTGCAACGCAAATTCATTCGCATTGAAATTCTCTCCTTTCAATGCGAAAAAAATGGATTCGGGGATTATTTTCCGTGTATCCGTACAAACACTTCCGGTTTCGAGATACTTTTTATAGAGATTCGCCAGCATATTTGAAATTGGAACAATTCCGGTAAATGATCATTATCTTTACAGGCAAGATAACAGCTTGGCCTTGATCAGCGTTATGGAAATGTGAAAAAATATTGAATGCGGAGTTTACTGATCATCGTCCTTCTTTCTTTTCCCGCTGTGTTGGCCGCCCAGTTTACCTATACATTCGACCAATCTATTCCTGTAAAAAATAGCGAGGGTGAAACGTTATCAATGCCGTGGGCTGGTGGCATCAACGCAGCACAATACAACACCCTCGATTTAAATGGTGATGGTAAACAAGACTTGGTTTTATTTGACCGAATGGCCAATAAACTGTTGACGTATCTAAATGTTGAAGATCAATATAAATATGCCCCGGAGTATGAGGAATTATTTCCGGAAGGGATAACAAACTGGATTCTCCTTCGCGACTACAATTGTGATGGGAAGAAAGATATTTTTACGGGCGACATCCTGGGTATAAAAGTATATACCAACATCACTGTTCCGGGTGAACCATTAGCATGGGATCGGTTCTTCTTTTTTTCACAGCCCGGTGAAACAAAAAGTCCGGTACTCCTCACTAAAGGTTTCTCAGGAAAAGTAAACCTTCAGTTACAGTTCGATGACCTTCCAAACATTGTAGATATCGATGGCGATGGTGACCTGGACATCATGAATGTTCGGTTTGTTGGAGCCGGTACAATCGAGTATCACCAGAATTTCAGCATGGAACGTTATGGCACGTGTGACTCGCTCGAGTATGAAAGACAAACCCAACAGTGGGGCGGCTTAACAGAGTGCGAATGTGGAGTATACGCTTTTAATGGTGCTCCGTGCAATACACCCGGTGGCGGACGTATTGAACATGCCGGAGGGAAAGCCTTGCTTACCATGGATATTAACAATGACGGAGTGCAGGATCTGTTGTTTTCGGAAGCCTCGTGTACACAAATCCATCAGTTTATCAATGAAGGAACAAACAGCAATCCTATATTTAATGCTGCTTCACCCTTTCCGGCAAACGATCCTGCAAATTTTCTGATATTTCCTGCTGCTTATTATGAAGATGTAGACTTTGATGGTGTCCCCGACCTCCTAGCCACGCCCAATATTTTCAATAAAGAATATTTAGCCGCCAACTTAAAATCCTCAAACTGGTTTTATAAAAATCTAGGTACCGCTCAATCCCCCTCCTTTTCATTGGTGAAAAATAATTTCCTGCAAGATCAAATGATTGAAGTCGGTGATAATTCAGTACCCGCATTTGTTGATGCGGATGGCGATGGTGATTACGATATGTTTATCGGACAAAATTTTGAAGAAGGGTTTAAAACCTCCATCCATTTATATGAAAATATTGGAACGCAATCGGAACCTTCCTTTCAACTCGTGACAAAAGATTATGGTGGCTTTTCGGCTCTTAACTCCTACAATGTAAAACCTCAATTCACCGATGTAAACGGAGATGGAAAGATCGACTTTGTTTTTAGTGCTACGAGTACGTTAAATAACCAAACCCAGCTGCGTTACATCCTTAATACAAGTCAAACGGGGTTAAATTTTTCAGGACAATCGATTTCCTCCATTCCTTTCAATTTTTCTTTTTCTGAAAACATCCACGTTACCGATGTGAACAGCGATGGAATTCCCGACCTGCTGGTTGGCAGAAGTACGGGCGCTTTGGAATACTGGCGCAACACCGGACCGGTCGGTTCCTTCAATTTCGTTTTGGAAAATAGCGCATATTTAAATTTTGGCCCCAGTGTTTTACGTCAGTTTCCGGCTACCTATACGGCTGATCTGGACAATGACGGTAAAATGGACTTGCTCATTTCCAATCAATCCAATGTGTTGTCCATCATCAGTGATTACAGAAAGCCCAACGCTGATGCTCCCCTTTCTGAATTAATATTTAATCCGCTTACCGAAACGTACCTGACAAAAAATCTGGGCGGACGAATCTGGCCAACGGCTGTTCAATTATTTAGCACGGATAAGCCCGTGATTGTTGTTGGGAATACACTCGGTGGTTTGCACCTTTTGGTAAATGAAAATAGCGAACCCCTTCCCGCCAATCCGCAAGTAATAGTGTTTCCGGTTCCGCTGCCGCAAAATGAACCTTTAAAAATCCGCACAGATCGAGCAGGCTATTTACATATTGTAAGTGTACTCGGTCAGTCCGTAACGCCATTCTATATTGTTCCTGCCAATCAAGAAGTTTCTATTAACTTGCCGCCACTAGCGGGTGGCATCTATTTGGCCAGGATGATTTTTGGAAATACTACCGTTACAAAACGAATTATAATCTCAAAATAGTGAATCAATACGCCTTTATCTTCGACATGGATGGAGTGATTGTCGATAGCAATCCATTTCATAAAATCTCTTTAAAACAATTTTGTTCAAAGTATGGATTTGACTTGTCGGAAGACGATCTGATCAAGAAAATCTATGGCCGTACTAATAAAGAGTGGATCCCCAATCTTTTTGGTGACTTGCCGAAAGAACAAGTGCAGGCGTACGGTAGTGAAAAAGAAGCCCTGTATCGTGAAATCTATAAAGATGATATTGTGGCATTGGATGGGCTTGAAGATTTTCTGATCACTGCCCAAAAAGCTGGATATCCCATTGGTATTGGTACCTCCGCCCCACGCACCAATGTTGATTTTACCCTTGCCAAAACCAACTTTGAAAAATATTTCCCGGTGATTCTAGACGAAGCCTTTGTGGATCATGGCAAACCAAACCCTGAAATCTACCTGAAAGTAGCAGCAGCCTTGGGGAAAGACTCAAAGGATTGCATCGTTTTCGAGGATTCACTTGCTGGTGTGGCTGCTGGAAAGGCGGCTGGGTGCAAGGTAGTGGGCGTTACCACCACGCATTCGCCTGAAGAATTGGCGGATACAGATTACATAATTGCCGATTTTTCGGGATTGGATCCCAAAACCCTTGTGACCAACCTGTTTGGTTGATCATCCTCAATATATTTCTTCCGGTTCGGGTTGGATAATTCCCCGTGTTTTGCCGATATTTGCACTCCCTTTTCAGGAAGGGCTAAATTGAGCGAGTATGGCTAGAGTTTGTGAAATAACAGGAAAAAGACCGCA
>JBGTGG010000324.1:0-8340 GCA_041746855.1 Cyclobacteriaceae bacterium
ACCGGTATTGATATAAATATGCGATGGCATGTGCACCAAATGCCCGGCACCGGGCACCAATGTTTTCAATCGGTCAGCACTCTTCAACGCTTTTTCAACATCGGGTGCACCTTCGGTGGCATGGATGTACAAATGATTGGCGAGCGGATTATTAGGCGCCAACTGCAACGCATGTTCGATAGTGGAAACAATCTCTGCTGTCCATGGCTTTTGCTCACCACCTTTACGGGTATACAAATCCCATGCATGGAGGTTCATTAAAGATTCCGCAAACAAGGTTACGATAATGTCATTGTCGGGCGAGGCTTGATAGGCCTTGCGCATAGCAGCTGCATACGCTTCTTCATCCGGACTTCCATTGGTTGGAAATTTTACTGATATGGCATGGATCAATGCCTGCTCCCAAGGTTCAGTAGCGCTGCTAAAGTGTTTTGCCTTTTCAACAGCCATCAAAATCTCATCGTTTTCCCCCTGGTTGCTATCCGTATTATAATTGGGACCCAATACGTACGCGAGGCCCCAATAGGCCATAGCACACGTTGTATCCTGACGGATTGCTTCCCGAAAGGAACGCGCTGCTTCCGCATGATTGAAAGCATTCGCCCAAATTACACCTTGTGTAAAAAATGCATTGGCATGGTCCGATACTGTTGTTACTGGAATTTTAAATCCTCCTAGATTATCAAACAGGGGAGCTTGAAAATTTAAGGACTTGTCATTTTTACACGACTTCATTAAAAAGCCGCAGGCAAAAACTGCTGTCAATAATCCGACAAACGTTAATTTAATTTTTCTTGATTTTTTCATTTTGTTAATGGATCTTTTCCGCAAAGGAAGCCATCTAAGTTATGTCTTTTCGAAATCATACTTAACAAATGGTATACAAACCGGTAGACAATTGGTGAACAAGTGCCAAAAAAGTACCCTAGCCGAACCCAATCACAAAGTCAGTAAGGTTCTGATCTTGCTCTAAATTGAATTTCTTGCGGAGCCGGTAGCGGGCCGTTTTTACACTGTCAGCAGAAATACCCAACAGGGAAGCCATCTCTTTCATTGAAAGGTTCAGACATATTAGTGCGCATAAACGCAGTTCAGCAGGGGTTAGGTCCGGATACTTTTCCAGCAGTTTCCCAAAAAAATTGTGGTGCACATTTTCAAAGGTCCTTTTAAAATCCTCCCAATCATTGTCGACACTAGCACTTTTTCGAATGAGCGTGTTGATGCCCTTAAGTTCTTCAGCCGGAATTACTTTTTTTAGCGCATCCAATTGCAGTCGGATGGATTCGATCAAATCATTTTTCTGAATGAAATTGATGGTGTAGCTTGTTAGTTCCTTATTCTTAAAGTCAAGCGATTTTTTTAACTCCTCCTCACGAAGTTTTGCATTTTCCAACTCAATTGCTGCCAGCTTTCTTTTGCGTTCTGCAATCTCCTGGTTTTGTCTGTAACGAAAACGTTGTTGCCTGATGAAGTAAACACCTCCACCTATCAGTGCCATAATACCTGCCACCAGTCCAAAAATTAAAAATCGTTCCAGCCGTTTTTCCTGTTGCAACAATACAATTTGATTTTCATGGAGTTTAAGTGCTTGTTGTTGCTGCGCCATTTGATGTTCAAATTGCAGATTCGTAATTTGCGATCGCTTCTCTTCACTAAAAATACTATCCTTTAATTGTTCATAGCGCTCACTATATAAGAGTGCCTTTTTATAGTCTTTTTGGGATACATAGATGTCTCGATAATCTTTAAGGATATCGCGCAACCATTTGTGATACTGGCCGGCAACGGCTATTGGATAGGCTCCATCCAGATAATATTTTGCACTATCCATTAACCCAAGCTTGATAAACACACTGGCGATGTTCTCATTATTTTTTGTAATGTGTTCATTGTCTTTGTGCGCAAGTGAGATTGCTCGCGACCGCTTCAGATATTCCATGGCCATATCATACTCATCGCGTTCTTTATATAGCAACCCCAAACGATTGCTGGCTTCCATGATCCCAAATAAAAATTTAGTTTCCTGATGGATTTCAAGACCACGGTGGAGATAATCAAAAGCTTTATCAAGATCACCCTTTTCAAGGTACACCGTACCAATCTTATCGAAAGCAGTTCCAATACGATCCCTTCTTCCAAGCTTTTCAAAAAGCTGATTGGCATATTGATAATTCTCTAAGGCGCGTCCGAAATCTTTTTGATCCGCGTAGACCATCCCAATATTCATGGTGCTATTTGCTTCGCCCAATAAATCTTTTGAAGCTTTATAAAAGGTTTGACTTTTAAACAAATTGGTCAGCGCATTCAGATAATCCCCCCGCGACCAATGGGAAACACCAATAACACGATACGCCATGGCTTTCCCTCTGTTATACGCTATCGATTCTGAAATTGCCAGCGCTTCCTTTCCGTACTGCTCAGATTTTGCAGGATCAATAGTCCAATACTCAAATCCAATCTCGTTAAGGGCATCCACATGAAGGGTGTCCTTGGTATTGTGAAGGGATTTTAAAACCTGCTGTAGACTATCAATCTTTTGCTGGGCTTGAGCAAACCCATGCTTATTACAGAGCAAAAGCAATCCAAAAATGAAGTAGCCGACAATTTTCATTAACCCTGCATACGCGTGATGATCCTGAAAGTTAGCGAGATACCTTAAGAATTATAAAAAAAAGAGGCTGTCTTTTCAAACAGCCTCTTTTACTTAAATCTAAAATATGATTATTCCTTCTTCTCCTTTGAGGAGGGTGATTTCGGCTTTTTGATTTTGATCGTCAAAAGATCACCCTTGCCTTCATAATCCGCAAGTATGGTTCCTCCTTCAACAATTTCACCTTTTAGGATTTCTTCCGCGATCGGATCTTCCAGGTAACGTTGAATGGCCCGGTTCAATGGACGTGCACCAAACTGCTGATCATATCCTTTTTCTGACATAAAATCTTTTGCAGCATCGGTCAACTCCACATTGTAGCCCAACTGAATAATACGCTCAAATAATTTATTCAGGGTAAGATCAATAATCTTATGAATATGTTCGCGCTGTAACGAGTTGAACACGATGACATCATCAAGACGGTTAATGAACTCAGGGCTGAATGCTTTTTTCAACGCATTCGAAATCGTGGACTTCATGTGTTCTTCATCGGCTTGCACACTTGCTGCAGTTGCAAAACCAATACCCGATCCGAAATCTTTCAAATCACGAACCCCAATGTTGGAGGTCATGATAATGATCGTGTTTCTAAAATCAACTCTACGTCCAAGGCCGTCTGTTAAAATTCCATCATCCAAAACTTGTAACAGAATATTAAAGACATCCGGGTGGGCTTTCTCAATCTCATCCAACAACACAACGGAATATGGTTTGCGTCTCACTTTCTCGGTAAGCTGACCGCCTTCCTCATATCCAACATATCCCGGAGGCGCTCCCACTAATCGTGATACAGAGAATTTTTCCATGTACTCACTCATGTCGATGCGTACCAGGCTATCATCTTTGTCGAAAAGATAGGTTGCCAATACTTTTGCCAATTCTGTTTTGCCAACCCCGGTAGGACCAAGGAAAATAAATGAACCGATAGGTTTCTTAGGATCTTTCAATCCTACGCGCGTCCGTTGGATTGCTTTCGTCAATTTCTTGATTGCTTCCGCCTGACCAATGACTTTGTTGCTCAATTCATCGCCCATTCCGAGCAACTTGCTTCCTTCTTTTTGTGCAATCCGCTTCGTTGGGATGCCGGTCATCATGGCAATTACATCTGCCACGTTATCCTCATTCACCGTATATTTTTCAGTACGGGTTTTTTCTTCCCACTTGGCTTTGGCAATATCCAATTGCTCAATAAGTTTCTTCTCCTTATCACGTAGTTGTGCAGCCTCTTCATATTTCTGGCTTTTCACTACCTGATTTTTTTCCTTCTTCACATCTTCGATTGCTGCTTCCAGCTTAACAATGTCTTCGGGAACATGGATATTGTTCATGTGGACGCGTGCACCTGCTTCATCCAACACATCGATGGCTTTGTCTGGAAGGTATCGATCACTGATGTAGCGATCTGATAATTTCACACACGATTGGATTGCTTGAGGTGTGTACGTAACATGATGGTGGTCTTCGTACTTCTCTTTAATATTATCGAGAATCTGGATTGTTTCTTCAACTGTTGTTGAATCGACCATTACCATTTGGAATCTTCTGGCCAATGCACCGTCTTTCTCAATATATTGACGATACTCATCTAAAGTAGTAGCACCAATACATTGTATTTCTCCACGTGCCAATGCAGGCTTAAACATGTTGGATGCATCAAGCGAACCAGACGCGCCACCGGCACCAACGATGGTATGCAATTCATCAATAAAAAGAATTACATCTGCTGATTTCTCCAATTCATTCATCACAGCTTTCATGCGTTCCTCAAACTGGCCACGGTATTTTGTTCCCGCTACAAGCGAAGCCAAATCCAATGTAACCACACGTTTGCCAAACAAAACCCGTGATACTTTCTTTTGAATAATCCGTAATGCCAATCCTTCTGCAATAGCAGTTTTACCAACACCAGGTTCTCCGATTAATATTGGGTTGTTCTTTTTTCTTCTACTTAAAATCTGCGCCACGCGCTCTATTTCCTTTTCACGCCCTACTATCGGATCAAGTTTATTGTCCTCGGCCATTTTAGTAAGGTCACGACCAAAATTATCAAGTACCGGGGTTCTGGATTTCTCAGCCCCCTTTTTCTCTTTACCGCTGCCTGCGCCTGCACCAGCACCAGCACCAAAGAATTTGCCGCTATCGTCATCCGGATCATCGGTATCGGAAGAGGCCATTGGATTTTCTGTTTGATATTCCAACATCTCCTTCACTACTTCATAGGTTACATCAAATTTATTTAGAATTTGAGTAGCCAGGTTATCCTGATCACGAAGGATGGAAAGTAAAAGATGTTCAGTGCCGATGAGTTGTGCTTTGAATATTTTTGCTTCGAGGTAGGTAATTTTTAAAACCTTCTCCGATGCTTTTGTAAGCGGGATGTTCGCGAGGTTTTTTACTTCATGTGTAGCGGTCCCTTTCGAAATTTTTTCTATTTCACCCCGTAGTTCATCCAACGGAACTCCTAGCTTTTTCAGGATTCCTACAGCAACACCTTCTCCTTCGCGGATCATGCCGAGCAGTAAGTGTTCCGTTCCGATATAATCATGACCCAATCGCAATGCTTCTTCACGACTTAGGGATATAACTTCTTTTACGCGGTTGGAAAATTTTGCCTCCATATTTTTCAAACTAAAGATTAGTGTAAATGTAAAGTTTTTCGATGATTCTAAACTATTTCAACCCTTTATTTAGATTAGGTTAAAAACGCGTAGTCGCTATTAATTGTTCATTCTCGATGAGCTCCTCACAATTTCCAACGCCCCGGGTCCTTCGCAAAATAATAGATCAATCAGACTCATGTTCTTTACAAACATATTGCCAAACACTTGGGTGTATGGAGCAGAATTGAGGCCGGAAGGAAGTAAATCCTTCTTTTTCGGGCTGATCACGTTTCTCATATCTAAAATCCCATCAGGCTGATCCACTACGTAGGACATACTTTCTGATATTTCCGGACTTAGCTTTAGCCATTTAAGACAGATTGTCAGCAGTTCCAGATTTAAATCGAAAAGAAATTCCTTTTTTGAAAATAAAATCGCGCGAAGGTCATCACAATAATATTCAAAGAACGGTGCCTTTCCGTATGCAGATTGCAGTGTACGCCAATGACCTTGCAGCCATTTTTGTGAATAGTCAATCCGAACATCTTTACTGTAAACTTTTCCGTGCTTTGATGTGAGCGGAACAACTAATTTTTCCACACCCTGTGCTGTCATTATTTCGCACCGATTACGGTACGTTTGTTTTACAAAATATTCATGTGCTTCAAGAACTATTTTAGTTGAACCATGAACTGCTTTAAAATAGGGGATGGAGGGAAAATAATGGGATTCAATTAGCACGCAGTTCATGCTGCAAGATAATTTATAGAGTCACTTATTCTGTTATTTTTGCAGAAAACAGAAAATTTTGGAATCCCTTCAGAACATCTCCATACTGGAAGCAAAAAGTGAAGCGCAAAAATTAGCATTCGGCCCACTCTATTTTCAAACGATTGTTGCGCTTAAAAAACTTGGTGCGTTCGAATACATAGCTAAGCACAGGCCCCGGGTTTTGATTTCGGATTTGTATACCGATTTGAAATTATCAAACTATGGCGCACGGGTTTTACTGGAAGCAGCTGAAAGTGCCAACGTTGTGGTGATTGAAGAAAATGAATGGGTGAAGCTGACAAAAATTGGGATGATGTTCTATTCCGATGAAATGTCCATTGTGAATTTGAATTTCGTCAATGATGTTTGTTATGTTGGCGGTGGGGCACTTTTAGATTCCATCGTAAAGGGTAAGCCTGAAGGGCTGCGTTCCTTTGGGGAATGGAAAACTGTATACGAAGGGCTTGCACATCTCAGTGAAGCATTTAGAAAATCGTGGTTTGATTTTGACCACTTTTATTCTGATCAGGTTTTTAAAGCTGCACTGCAAAGCATTCTAAAAGAAGAACCAAACTATATATTTGATATTGGAGGAAATACAGGCAAGTGGGCAATCGAATGTTGTCAAACAAGTGAAAAATTACGTGTAAAAATCCTTGACCTTCCCGGACAATTGGCTGACGCAGAAAAAAACGTCCGCGCTAAAGGCCTGGAAGACCGTGTAGATTTTCATCCTATCAATTTATTGGACAAAGATGCGGTCATCCCACGCGGAGCCAATGCTTTCTGGATGAGCCAGTTTTTAGATTGCTTTGGGGAAGAAGAAATTGTCTCCATTCTATCACGCGTGCATGCAGCTTGCACGGAAAACACATTGGTGTATATCCTCGAACCTTTTTACGACAATCAAAAATTTGATGCTGCACGCTATTGCTTAACGGGCACAAGCCTCTACTTTACAACCATTGCCAATGGCAACAGCAAAATGTATGGCCTTGACGCAATGAAAAATTTGATCGTAAAAAGTGGGTTTGAAATTGTGGAAGAATCAGCTTTGCTGGCCGATAGTTATCACACACTACTGAAATGCAAACCAATAAAAAAAGACTAAAACTCAAATTCACCAAGTCCCTGACGAATTAATACCATTTCATTTCCTGTGCAATCAATTACAGTGGAAGGAATGTTGCCACTGGCACCACTGTCAATTACAAGGTCGACCTGATTCTTAAAGTCTTCAAAGATTTCTTCAGGGTCGGTTGTATATTCCTTAATCGCATCATCATCTTTAATGGAAGAAGTGATCAGCGGATTTCCCAATTGGTCTACGATCATGCGGGGCACCTCATGATCGGGAACACGGATTCCGACCACCTTTTTATTCACATTCAAAATCTTGGGCACATTGCTACTCGACTCCAATAAAAATGTATACGGCCCGGGTAATGTTTTTTTCATAACCTTAAATACAGGGGTATCGATCCGCTTTACAAATTCAGAAATATGCGCGAGGCCAGAACAAATAAACGATAAATCAAGTTTTTGGGGTTTAATGTGAATGATAGAACATAGCCGTTCAATTGCTTTTCTGTTCATCAAGTCACAACCAATACCATAAATGGTATCGGTTGGATAAATGATTATCCCGCCCCGTTGAAGCACATCCACCACCTGGGATATTTTTCGGGGTTCTGGGTTTTTGGGATGTATATTTAAAAACGTTGCCGGCATGTGTTTAAATGTAGTTGGAATATATTGAAACGATAAATAGTGAGAAGCATTTCTTACTTTTGCATGAAAAAACCAAATGAAAGACCTTAAAGGGCTTATACTTTTTCTTGTTGGTTCAATCCTGTTGATATCCTTTACCTACTATGGATATCAAATTGTGTTTACACCCAACATCCTTGTCGGGAAAGATGATCGGATCTTTGTGATACCGGAAGGCGCAGCATTTAAAGACATCCAGGAGGAATTTCAAAAAGGCATGATAGCACAAGACCTGGTAAGTTTTAGCTTCATGGCCAAAATTATGGACTATGATACACAAATTAAACCGGGCCGCTATATTTTAAAAAGCGGAATGACCAACCGGGAAGTTATCAATATGCTTCGCGGTGGAAATCAGGTTCCGGTACGGGTTAGTTTTAACAATGTTCGATTGCCCAGTGACCTCGCTGAAAAAATTACCCGCCATTTGAGTATCACCCCTGATGAATTCTCAGCAGCGTTAGTCTCGTTTGCCATGAATAATCAATACGGGTTCAATGCCAACAACGTTTTGACTATGTTCATTCCCAACACCTATGAAATATA
>JBGTGG010000325.1:0-1991 GCA_041746855.1 Cyclobacteriaceae bacterium
ATGAAACCACTATCGAAGGGCCTGCAGGATTTTTTCTCCCGGATTGTTGTACTGGTTGACAAGAAAGATTTCACCGCAAGTGTGCTAAGTTTATACGAGGCAGGTGGCGATTACACAACCATAAAATTTTCAAATAAGCTCTTGAATGCAACTATTCCGGATTCGGTATTTGATCTTCCTAAGTAGTATCCTCACTGGATGCGCTTCATCTTACCAGTCGCTTCAACCTGCAGACGGGGATACGCAGTGCGTCTCAAAATTTATTCCCACGTATCAGAAAAATTGGTTCACCGCTTCCATTGATGTGCGCGGCCATCATCTTTCCGGCCTTTTATTGATCAAACAAATGCCGGATGGATCGGACCGGATTGTATTTACCAATGAGTTGGGTGTTTCCTTTTTTGATTTTGAATTTTCAGACACTGGGTTTAAAGTAATTCAGGTAATCGACAAGCTAAATATCAAAGCGGTGATCAATACCTTGAAACAAGATTTTGAATTGTTGCTGCTGCGCGGATTGCAATCATCAACTATTGTAAAATACACCACCGACAATGAAGCGTACTATACGTTTTCATGGGATGATAAAATCAATTACCTGATCACGGACAAGGATTGTACGTTGGTGCGGTTGGAGCGCGGCTCAAAAAAAAAGAAGCTTGTTCAAATTACATTTGAAGGGGATAATCAGAATCCTGAAAAAATTATGGTACAACATTTCAATTTCGATATGCAAATAATTTTAAACAAAATTGAGCGCTGATGTTATTGGATAGTTTTTTTACCATCACCAAAATGGAAGGGACTGAACAGGAAATTCAGGCGCATTTGAAAATCAACAGAAACCATCCGATTTTTGACGGCCACTTTCCGGAAGTTCCGGTTGTGCCGGGGGTATGTATGGTGCAGATGGTGAAAGAGGTGATTGAATTCCAGGAAAGCAAGAAATATAATCTAATTGCCAGTGACAACATTAAGTTTGTTTCGGTACTCAATCCGGATGAATATCCTGCAGTGGATGTAAAGATTTTGATCGAAAAAAATAATAACCTTTCAATAACAGCAACCTTGTTTGCTGGCGAGGTTACTTTCCTTAAATTGAAAGCCGTTTTAGAAAGGGGTGCATGAACGAAGAAATCCGGCAGAAATTCAAAGACTTGAATGTTGGGGTATTAATCCCCACCTATAACAACGCGGCTTCGTTGGAAGGTGTGTTGCGCAAAGTACTCGAATTTACCGATTGCGTTTTGGTAGTGAATGACGGCTCTACCGATGACACTGAAAAAATTGTTTCCCGCTTTTCGGAAGTGGAATTGATTTCCTATCCTAAAAATATTGGAAAGGGTTGGGCGTTGCGAAAGGGATTTGCCCATGCTTTACAAAAGGGATTCGATTATGTGATCACCATCGACTCGGATGGTCAACACAACCCAACGGATCTACCTGTTTTTTTATCAGAGATCGAAGTGTTTCCGAATACGATTATTATGGGTGCCCGGAATATGGCGCAGGCTTCTGTTCCCGGCAAAAGTAGTTTCGGAAATAAATTTTCAAATTTTTGGTTCTGGTTTGAAACTGGTATTCGGCTTCCGGATACGCAAACGGGTTTTCGGTGCTATCCGATCCGTGCGATGGAAGGAATGAAGTTTTTCACACGAAAGTTTGAATTTGAAATTGAGGTGATCGTTCGCAGTGTTTGGAGAGGAATCCCGATCACGTTTGTGCCTGTGAACGTTTACTATCCCCCAAAGGAAGAACGCGTTTCCCACTTTCGTCCGTTTACCGACTTTGCCCGGATCAGCGTCCTGAATACCGTGTTGGTAACCCTGGCGTTACTCTATTATAAACCGCGGGATTTTTTCCTGAGCATTAAAAAAAAAACTTTCGTCAGGTCATTTTCGATTTATTCTCAAACCCAGGGGAGTCAGACGCAATAAAAGCAACCTCCATTGGTTTTGGGGTTTTCATGGGCATTGTTCCGATTTGGGGGT
>JBGTGG010000326.1:0-5016 GCA_041746855.1 Cyclobacteriaceae bacterium
CATACTTGTTTATTCGTGGTACGATCCGTGCCACCGATGGTGATGTGCTTCCTTTGAGTAAATCCTATTTTGGATTTAGTCCTACTGAAATCCCCTCAGACGAGATAATTTCCAAAGATGTTGCCGCCATGATGGACATGCTCAATCAACTTCGTACGGCACCCATAGCTGAACCCTATACAGGGCCGGCCATTTTGGATGCACATGCTGCAGGTGTTTTTTTTCACGAAATTTTTGGCCATCGGGTTGAAGGCCATCGACTGAAAGATGAGTATGACGGGCAAACGTTCAAAGATAAAATTGATGAAAGGGTATTGCCTGCTTCGCTTAGTGTGGTGTTCGATCCTACAATGGATTTTTTTAAAGGACAAGCGTTAAACGGATACTACCAATATGATGACCAGGGTATAAAATCCAAACCTGTAAGGGTTGTGGAAAACGGCTCACTGAAAACGTTCTTGATGTCACGTACACCCATTGAAAATTTCAGCAACTCAAACGGACATGGCCGTGCACAGGGTGGGATGGATGTTGTGGCGCGCCAATCGAATTTGATAATTGAAAACAAGAAAGTGGTACCCATTGAAGGCTTGCGCAAAATGCTACTTGCAGAATGCAAAAAGCAAAACAAAAAGTATGGGTATCTTTTCAAAGATGTGGAAGGCGGGTTTACCAATACCGGAAGGTTTATGCCCAACGCTTTCAATATTTTTCCCACGGTAGTGTACAGGGTGTATGCAGATGGCCGTCCGGATGAACTCGTGCGTGGGGTTGATCTTATAGGAACGCCACTGGCCATGTTTGCTGAGATCAAAGCCGCTGATGATCAATATAAAATCTTTACAGGCTTTTGCGGTGCCGAGTCAGGAAGTATTCCCGTTACGGCCATTTCTCCTTCCTTGTTTGTGAAAAGGATAGAAACACAAAAGAAAGCCGTAGAACAAGTAGACAAACCGTTGACACCACGTCCATCCAACGCTAATTAGTACCCATGAAATCCTTAACAAAAATAAAATACCTTTTACTGTTCACGTTGACATCCATCGGTGGCATTGCCCAGGAACAAGAAAATGATGTGGTGTTGAAAGCAATGAAAGACGAGCTTGACAGGAGTATGTCTGAATTGAAGCATCCGGATTTTGATAAGCCTTTTTTCATCATGTACGGAATCACTGATCAAAGGAATAGTCAAATCAGTGCAACCTTAGGTGCACTTATAGAATCAGATGAATCGCACTACAGATTTAAATCGACCACCCGCATACTGGTGGGTGATTATGAATTCAATGATGAAAGCCTGGACGACAATTTGTACAGCAACTCAACCCCGTTGGATTTGAATGTTCCGCTGGACGATGATTATTGGGGCATACGAAGATCGTTTTGGGCAAGCACTGATAATGTATACCGCGATGCAGCTCGCCATTTCAATCAACATAAAATTACCGTAAAGGAATCCAAGAAGCCATTTGAAGAACTACCGCACAGGACTTTTGGAAAGGGGAGACCAGTTTCATTGATAAAATTGCAACAACAAAGCAACTATGACCATAAGCAATGGGAAAATACGGCACGTAAGCTTTCGGGAGTATTTCTTGACTATCCGGAGATCGAACGGTCCATGGTCAGTTTTAATTTTTCAGAAGGGTACGAGTACCTTGTGAATAGCGAAGGGGTAATGACCAAGCTACCCTTTTCTAAAATTGCTTTTTTCTGTGTAGCCCAGAGTAGGAATGAAGAAGGCGAATTGTTTTTTGATTTGGCTACCCATGAAGCGATGTCGTTCGATAAATTCCCAACGGAAAAAGAATTGATAGCTGATGTGAAAGCCGTTATTGAAAACCTGAAAAAGAAGACTACAATACCCAAGCTTGAAGAAGAATATATTGGCCCCGTTTTGGTAATGGGAAATTCTGTAGCCTCAACGTTGGCCAGCAGTTTGTTTTCCGGAAGGGAAAATATAATGGCCGGAGATGAGCTCGCCAATACTACCGGATATATGAACACCGCGGAAGTTGACTTTATGAACAACAAAATCGGCAAACCTTTTATGAACGAATTATTTTCAATTGTTGCAAGGCCAACATTGAAACACTTTCAGGGAACTGATTTGTTTGGAAGTTTTGAAATTGATTCGGAGGGTATTGTACCGAAAGATGAAGTCGTTTTAGTTGATAAAGGTATTTTAAAAGCACAGTTGAACAACCGCACGATTACCCATCGGTCACAAAATGCCAATGGATTTGCCGATGGCCCAGGGGTATTGGAGATAACGTATGCAAGCAAGGCAACAACACAAGCGCTAAAGACCAGGTTGCTGGCCGAAGCAAAAAGGGCAGGCTTGGAATATGCGCTGATCATACGCGATGATAGTGGGCTGGGCATTCCGCATATAAGTAAAGTTTGGGTTGAAGATGGGAGGGAAGAGCCCGTGCGCAATGCTGCACCAAACACATTTGGATTTAAAACATTGCGAAACTTGTTGGATGCATCACAAGAACAAAACGCAGTGAACATAGGATATGCCCGAAACCAATTTGGAGGCAATGGTTCTGTCACATCGTATATCGTACCAAAAGCATTGTTGCTGCGGGATGTCGAAGTTCAGCCGGTGC
Source organism: Cyclobacteriaceae bacterium (assembly GCA_041746855.1). Classification (GTDB taxonomy): domain Bacteria; phylum Bacteroidota; class Bacteroidia; order Cytophagales; family Cyclobacteriaceae; genus JBGTGG01. Next base: position 2,616 of record JBGTGG010000326.1, read on the forward strand.
CTATTCCTGCATTGAAGGAAGAGCATTATGTTGATAGCCCGCTGGTGAAAAAGAATAAGTAATCAATAGGCACCCAACTTGAAGAGAAGTACAAAGCTCTAGTTTAGATATTTCATTGTCCCGATAGTCAAGTTTGATCCACCAATGTCCGTCACCCGTTAGGAACACTTGTTTTTCGGGAAGTCCACATTCCTTTGTCATGTAGTGCGTGTCCATTATGTTTTAGCCCTCTCGTCTGTCAAAGGTGGATGATTATAATGATTAGAATCCCTAAATTTCTTTTTATCGATTCCCATTTTACCTGTGATAACTCTTTCCAGCGAAAACAAAGGTTTGATATAAGCGGTCGTTTTAATGCCACTCATACAATGTTGGCGGACGTTTTCAATTTATCCTACGTTGAACCAGCCCATTTTTTATTACTTTATTTATTGAGAGTGTATTGCTAATAGAGTCAAGTGGATTGCGGTCAAGTAAAATCATATCTGCATACTTCCCAACCTCTACTGTGCCCAAGCTATCCAATTGTTTTAACATTTTAGCGGCATTATATGTACTCATTTTTATTATTTCCATTGGAGTAAATCCTCCAAGCTCCATAATCTGCATTTCTTCATGCAAGCTGATCCCCTGCAAAATGAAATCATTACCTGTATCAGTGCCGAGTGTTACATTGACACCTTTCTCAGCTAGAAATTTTAAATCTTCCATTTGATTGATTACCATACTTAGAAGCGTAGGAGGTGTTTGGTCCATCATGAATTTCCTGGCTTTTAATATTCCTAAGGATCTAACTTTTCTGGCCGGGTCACTTAAATCCTTTATTACCTCCAAATCAAATACATTCGATTGTTCCAAACGTTCAATCCAATCAGGTCTTAATGGATATAGCCAACTCTTTTTCAACATAAGGGTAGTTACTATTGAAGCATTATTTTCAGCGAGCCAGTCTACGATGGTAGAATCCCTTTCCCAATCTAAGTCAATCATTACATAATGAAGATAATTTTTAACTCCGGCACGTTGTGCCATGACAAATTCTTCATTATCACTAGCATGTACAAATACTTCCAATCCATTTTTCGCTGCTTCTTTTACAACTTTGTTCACAAACTCCTGAGGCATGCGATCAACTAATGGAGGAAAAGGGCCGTCTTCTATGGTGAGTTTTATGCCCACAATTGGATATTGGGCAACTTGTTTCACCAGCGATTCTATTTGAAGTGTATCGCGAAGAAAAAAAACCGACTTTCCTTCAATCCAATCATTGGATGAGTAGGTTTTAACAGGATGTTTTCCCTCCATGGTAAAATGTTGGCTGGTATGGAAAACTCTGGGTGCTGGTATGGAATCTTGCGCACCCATAGCACTCATTTCTGCATAATTTTCGTTGGTACATTTGCTCCCACCAGTAATTAAAACCGAGGTCACTCCATAGTGCGTAAATCTTGAAAAATCTCCCATAAAGTCACCGGTATGTGTATGACAATCAAAAAGGCCGGGAATAAGATATTTTCCAGTTCCATCAATTACTTTGCCTTCAAATTTTGTTTGCCCTTTATCAATCTTGATTATTTTGTTGCCGGTAATGTAGATGTTTACTTCATTCTGTATTGGATTTCCAGTTCCGTCAATTAAGTTGACTTTTGTTATAATCAAATCAAAGTGTTCAAACTGCTTATTTGTACATGCTGCTAGGCTGATAATGACGAAAAGAGTTATTATTCTCATATAAATATTTTTAATGACCGCCAACAATAGCTACAACCAGTGGCGGTTTTAGAAAACGATTCTGTCCACCGAAACCAAACGTAGTAGCAAGATAAATATTTTCGTTAACACTTTCTCCCGCCTGCTCTCTAACATTTTGTTTTGCACTGACCTTGTTTATGACTATATCTTCGTTTTATCACTTTAACCGCTATTACTTGTACACATTGTTACCTGCTGTACCATTCTTCTCGGGTCATCTCAAATTTAATTTCATCATCACCGTGTAGCCCAGTTTCTGTCCAACCCATTTTTCTATAGAAATTTTCTGCTCTTGTGTTTGGTGATGTGCTTAACCATACATTTTCTTTACCATTAGAAAAATACCAGTCAAGCATTAGTTCGTGTAACTGACGACCAATCCCTCTGCCTTCAAATTCGGGTTTTAAAAACAAAGCCCATATATTATTGTCCTTTAAATCTGCAATTGCAAACCCTATTATCAAACCTTCAATTTCACAAACCCAACCTCTTCCTCTCTTGGTTAGATATTCTTTGCAGTCCTCGTCCGTCACTAGGTCAGGATTTGGTAAAATATTCTCTTTTACTGAATGTCGGACTACCTGTATTTGCTTTATGTCTTCGATATTAGCTTCTCTGTATTTCATATATTTCTGCATTGCAGGTAACG
>JBGTGG010000327.1:0-3377 GCA_041746855.1 Cyclobacteriaceae bacterium
TATTGTTGAACAGATCGAAATGGTAAAAAAAATCATCGACAATGGTTTTGCGTATGAAAAAAATGGCTCTGTATATTTTGACGTTCGCAAATTCATGGAAAAGTATTCCTATGGTGATTTAAGCGGAAGAAATATTGATGACCTAATGGAAGGTTCACGGAAACTTGATCGGCAGGATGAAAAGAAAAATGCGGTCGACTTTGCTATTTGGAAAGGTGTGTCGCCTAATCATATTCAACGCTGGCCTTCTCCCTGGGGGGAAGGAATTCCAGGTTGGCACTTGGAGTGTTCCGCTATGGGCACAAAATATCTCGGTAAACAATTTGATATCCATGGTGGTGGTATGGATTTAAAATTTCCTCATCATGAATGTGAGATCGCGCAAAGCGTTGGTGCGTATGGAACGACACCGGTTCGCTATTGGATGCATTCCAATATGCTCACCGTCAATGGTGAGAAAATGAGCAAGTCCAAAGGGAATTCTTTTTTGCCGAAAGAATTATTCACCGGATCACATCCATTATTAGATAAAGCCTATAGTCCGATGGCCGTGCGCTTCTTTATGCTGCAATCACACTACTCCAGCACACTAGATTTCTCAAACGATGCATTAAAAGCAGCTGAGAAGGGATATAAAAAATTAAGTGATGCACTCGGCAGTATCAAGAAATTAGAACATAGCGGAAAGACTGAAAATATAAACAGTGAACTGGAAAAAGAACTGGAGCGCATGGTGGCGAATTGCTACCTCAGCATGAGCGATGATTTCAATACTGCAAAAGCACTCGCTGCCTTGTTTGAAATGTCAGCACGGATTAACGACTTTAAATCAGGTGTGGTTCCTATAGCATCCGTGTCCAAAGAAAGCTTTTTGACATTCAAAGAAACATACATTGCATTTATGCAGGATGTACTCGGACTTAAAGAAGAAGAAGTTCAAAATCAGGATTTGCTGGACAGCGTCATCAATCAATTGATTGCCTTGCGAAAAAAATCGCGCGAAGATCGGAACTATACACTGTCCGATAAAATCCGTGACGATCTCAAAGCAAAAGGAATACAATTAAAAGACGGAAAGAATGGTGAAATGACCTACTCCATCGAATAACATTTTGCTCAAGAATATTTTCATATTGCCCATCCGGTTTTATCAACTGAGTATTTCACCGTTGCTCGGTTCGAATTGTCGGCACACACCTACGTGTTCAAATTATGCGATACAAGCTATTCAGGAATGGGGTGTTCCAAAAGGAATGTGGCTGGGACTGAAAAGAATATCCCGATGCCATCCGTGGGGTACACATGGCTATGATCCGGTTCCTAAAAAGCAGAAAAATAGTTAGTGAATTTACATATCCATTAGTATTCAACCCCTTTAGGGTTGTCAACAGCAGAGAGTTCAGTATCACCGCATTTGATGCGGTGTAATTATTATTGAATCCCTGTGGGATTCAATTGGGGTTCTGATTATCATCCCAATTTAACACTGTAAAATCTCAAGTATAAAATCCAGGAGGGATTCAATATTTATAGCCCCAGATGAAATCTGGGGTTTGCATGTAAAATTAAAAGTAGAACCACAGCGTGGTTCAACAGTAACATCAAATTAAAATATAAAATAATTTTACTGATAATAGCGATTAGCAAATTCCCTAATTGTCAGCCTGAGCTTGTCGAAGGCTAAAACTTACCAAACTTCAAGGTTAAGTTGTACGAGATATCACTTAACCCATTGTCCGTCAACCCTCTTCCCTCACTACCAAATGCACCCCGGTACGATACCCCAGGACTAAACCGCATCCATTTGAATAAATTCATTTCTAATTGTACTCCTGGTTCTGCTACGAAAAACCAATTCTCATCACCGGCATAGTCATAATCGTAATCATAGTCGTGGTGCCAATCATAGCGCTCATACTGAAAAGTTAAGCCGGCACCGGTTTGCAAATTAAAAACAAAATGAAAAGTCTTGTTTGAAAAGAATACATATTCGGTCATCAATCCCATCTGAACATACCCATAACTTAAATCCCGTAAAGGGTTTTCACTTGCTTCAAGTGGCACTTTCATATAGTTGGTCATCGCACTACCTCCTACTCCCACTAAAAAACGATGATTGACAAACCATCCACCATACATTCCTACCATATTGGCATAGTTGCCATTGATGTAGGTGAATTTGTTTGTGATGGCACCATACCCGCCCGATGAATGGGGGCCTCTAAATACAGTTTGGATTTCTTGTGCATTTACTGTTAAGCTTGAGAAGCTAATGATCACTCCTATTATTAACGCGGTCTTTTTCATATCAAAATTTGTTTCTTTTATGCTAGGACAATCCAAATTCAAAAGACCCCTATAAAACTTTTATTTTTTTTTAGCACACACGCACACCTTCAAAATTTTAGCTGAATCGGCAAAATAATATTTCCTTTTATGGAAAAGGCATGTCGAATTATAGCAGAAAAGATTAGTTTTAGCCTACGCTAATTTTTTATTATGACTGATTTCCAAATCAAAAAGAAACAAGAAGATTACGATGTGATTATAGTGGGCTCGGGTGCAGGCGGTGGTATGGCTGCTTACACGTTGGCAAACGCAGGAATTAAAGTATGTCTTTTAGAAGCGGGCCCCATGTACGACCCAGCCAAAAATGTTACACAATTAAAATGGCCGTGGGAGTCGGCACGAAGAGGTGCCAGTACAACCTTTCGCCCTTTTGGGGATTTCGATGCTTCTTATGGAGGCTGGTCGATTGAAGGAGAACCGTACACCCATAAAGACGGAACTCAATTTGACTGGTGGCGATCACGGATGCTGGGAGGAAGAACCAATCACTGGGGACGAATTTCATTACGTTTTGGCCCAAATGATTTTAAGCATAAAGATATTGATGGCCTTGGTGACAACTGGCCCATCGGCTATGACGATGTAAAACCATATTATGATAAAATAGACAAACTTATTGGTGTGTTTGGTTCTACCGAAGGCCTCTTCAACGAACCGGATGGTATCTTTCTTCCGCCACCAAAGCCACGCCTTCACGAAATGTTTATACAGGAAGGTGCTCAAAAAATGAATATACCGGTTATCCCGTCAAGGCTTTCTATATTAACGCGTCCGTTGCCCGATAATAAAGACAGAGGTGCTTGCTTTTTCTGTTCACAGTGCAACAGAGGATGTACCGTGTATGGTGATTTTTCATCATCGTCTGTTTTGGTAAAGCCTGCACTTAAAACTGGAAATGTAGATGTCATTCCAAATGCAATGGCACGCGAAGTATTAACGGATTCCAGCGGAAAAGCAACCGGAATTTCTTTTGTCCACAAAGAAGACATGCAGGAATATTCCGTAAACGGAAAAATTGTAATGCTTGC
>JBGTGG010000328.1:0-2207 GCA_041746855.1 Cyclobacteriaceae bacterium
CCAGTCACTAGCATCAAGATCCACCCACTGGAAACCTGCCACCGGTAAATGGCAACTACCAAGTCTAACGGCTCCTTTTTGGATTAATCAAACTCAGGATAAGTGATTACCGGATACCAGATACCAGTTACCAAGCATCAAGTAAGAAACAGCCAGTGACTAGTAGTAGTATCAAGAATCTAGTTTCACTAACGGAAAACCGGCTGCCGATAACAGGCAACTACAAAGTCTATTCTTGAAGCAGTTCTTTAACTTCCTTTTCAAGTTCAGGAAGGTTTCTGACAATGATTCCCCAGATAACTTCCTCAGAAACTGAATCATAACCGTGAATAATTCGATTACGGGTGTCGACTATTTTACGCGTGTTGCCAATTTTTATATCTGGATTACCTTTTAGAATTCGGCTCATTGCTTCCCCGATTATTTCAATATTTCGCTCAACAGCTCGCTTGGTTTTAAGGTCTTTCTGAAAGTCTTTGAAATTTTTCAGCTCAGGAATGAATGAATTGATTTCTGAAATTGCCTGTTCCATGTCTTTAAGCCAGATTTTAATTTCAGTGTGCATAGATGAGAACTTTTGAATTATCAATATTCTCCTTTAGCAATGGGTTCTTAATTGCCTTATTCTCTAGTAAGTCAATGCTTCTCTTTAGAATAATTTCCAATTCAAATTTTAGGTCGAAATAATTGTTGCTATACTCAATCGGGTCATTTGTATCAAAATCAACGATTAGGTCAACATCGCTAGTGTTGCTAAATTTTGGAGTATTAATGGAACCAAATGAATATAGCGATTTCACCTTGTAGTTTTTACATAGGTTATGGATTTGATCTTTATAAGTTTCGAGCAGTCCCATGTTTCAAAATTAATCAAATTCCGGATACTGGCGACTGGATACTGGTCACTGGCCTCTGGATGCTGGTCACTCACTGGATACTAGTCACCGGTTATTGGTCTGTGAAAAGATTTGCATGTTCATACCAACATTTTGAACTTGCAACTGCAACGCTCCTATTTAAACCGGGAAAAAAACTTGCTTAGAAAACCAGAAATGCCTCTACCAGTTTTGGCATTGGGATTATGGATCTTTCTTGCCGCCTCAAGTTGCTTGATATCTTCTAAATCCTTGGGCCGTCTTGTCATTGCTTTGGTTTCCAATAAGTCATCATAACCGATAACCCGTATTTCGAGATCATTCGATATAGTATTGATGATCGATCGTTTATAAGCATCATCAAAATTGATCTTTCCATCAATAATGGCAATTAGTTCAATATAAAATTTATGTAAGGGTAATCTTATGAATCCTTTGGTTTCATATTCCTGAACCTTCACAACCCCCGAAACATCAAACCCAAAATCCTTGATAGCGTCCAGTACCTTAAGGAAATTTTCCTTTGTGGGGTTATACCAGATATCCAAATCACCAGTAGCCCTGGAGAATCCGTGGATATTTACTGCAGCGCCACCAATAACCAGGTACGCTACCGCGTGCTTATTTAACAATTTGAAAAAATCAAGGATTTCTTGTTGATCAACCATCTTGGTTATTTAGCGATCCTTTTCAGCGTAATAAATTGATCTTTCCCAATATATTTTTTTTTGTCAGATGCAAGAGTTTGTGAAAGGGAAATGAGTTCAATCATATACCAAAACCGGTCTTTATACCCCATATTGGCATTCACCTTGGTTTGAAGGTCTTTCTTATTTTTAAATTCGATGAATTCAGCCTTTCTCATAATTCTGGTTTTCCCGCAGCTCCGCATTCAAAAATAATCAAATTCATCCATAAAACTCCTGGTCAGGTTACAAGTTGAAGGTGAAGACATCCTGATTGCGAAATGTAGGTTCCATTATGAGTACTAGTTGCCGGTTGCCAGTCACCCGTTACCAGCAACTGGACACAAGCCACAGGTCTAAGCTGTTGTATAGAGGTTTGCATGTTTCAGGTTACAAGTTTCAGGGCAGACGAACTTGCAACCTGCAACTTGAAACATGTCACAGGTTATGCTAACTTGTAACATGTAACTACGAAACCCGGTTACAAACCACCACCAAGTTGTATTCACGTGTTGGTATTAACCTTTGTCTAGGGTTTGGCTAATCTACTACAAGTTCCTAATATTGGAAATTGAAACCTATGGAGATGTCATTTTTTAAACTTGCGAGGTTCACTCTATTTTTTTTGTTGGTCTTTGGACTTTAC
>JBGTGG010000329.1:0-2427 GCA_041746855.1 Cyclobacteriaceae bacterium
ATAAAAAGCAGCGCAATCGATATTTTCGCAAGTGGTGAGCATAGTTTTGATAATATTGTCGATTATAAGTTGCGATTATACCTTTCGCAGATTATGGGCAAAAAGGTGAAAGCTCAAAATACCGAATTTGGCACTATTGAAGATGATGGTTTGGGTAGGCCAATGATATTCCTTACCATGAAAGGACCGGTAGCCGATCCTAAATTTGGCTGGGACCGGCAGAGTGTTGAGAAGAAGATTACAGAAGAAATTAAGAGTGAAACAAAGACTTTTAAGCAAATTCTCAAAGAAGAGTTTGGTAAGAAAGAGTCCTTAAAAGAGAATAAGGGCACGAAGAAAAAGACTGAAGAGCTTCAAATCGATTATGAAGATAGCGAAGAGTGATTACTTTTGCACCCCTGAAATGAACTTTTTAACACGATAATACCTGCAGTGAACATTTACACCCGCAAACAACGTTGGAAACTTGCATTGTTACTGGCTGCCTTAGGCATCGGTATTGCATCACTATGGTACACTAACAGGTTAGTCGGGAAGCTATCGGTGCAGGAAAAGAAAAACGTAGCATTATGGGCTTCTGCAATGAATCAACTTGCAGATGTTGATGTGGATGCAGGAGATGTTAGCGTTGCTCTTGAAGCTGTTCGTCTCAATAATACCATTCCCATGATATTAACCGATGAGCAAGGGAATCATATTTCTTCCAAGAATCTGGATTCAATAAAATCGCAGGATGCTGCATGGTTGAAAGAGCAGGTGGAGTTAATGAAGAAAGAGCAGGAGCCTATCACCATAATTTTTGGAAAAAATCGCGAAAAAAATTATGTATATTATCGCGACTCTATGCTCATAAGGCAGTTGCGCTATTATCCGTTTTTTCAACTTGCTGTTATAAGTCTGTTTCTTTTAGTTTCTTATTTGGCATTTAGTTCATCGCGCAAAGCGGAACAAAACCAAGTTTGGGTAGGAATGGCCAAGGAAACTGCACACCAATTGGGTACTCCACTTTCGTCACTCATGGCATGGATTGATTACCTAAGAAACCAGGATCAGAAAATTGAACATTTGGATGAAATGGAGAAGGATATAGCCCGCCTTAACACCATAACCGAAAGGTTTTCGAAAATTGGTTCTACACCTTCACTTAAAAAGGAAAATGTAAATGATGTGGTAAAAAATTCCATGAATTACATGAGCCCAAGGTCGTCGTCGAAAGTTACGTTTATGCTTTCCAACATTACACCGTACGACGTATATGCACCAATGAATATTCCTTTGTTCGAATGGGTTTTGGAAAACATTTTCAAGAATGCAGTGGATGCTATGGCAGGAGAAGGTTCTATAACGGTTAGTATAACCGATCAGCAGCAATTTGTTTACATTGATATTTGTGATACAGGAAAAGGAATTCCGAAGTCAAAATATAAAACGGTGTTTAAACCCGGTTACACTTCTAAAAGTCGTGGCTGGGGATTGGGTCTCTCATTGTCGAAACGAATTGTTGAAGAATATCACGGCGGGCGTATTTTCGTAAAAAGTTCCGATGTAAATAAAGGAACTACGTTTCGTATAGTGCTGCCAAAGTAGTACATAATTAAAAATAGTAGTCGCATCCAGCGCCACATTATATCCTTACTGCATATCCACGCATTTTGATTTTTGCACATGATTTATATTCACGTTCCATTTTGCAGAAAGGCATGCTCTTATTGTGATTTTCATTTTTCGGTGAATCATAATAAAATTAATGAACTTGTTGATGCGATTGCTTTAGAGATTGAACTGCGAAAGGATTATTTAGAAACTAAAATTGTAAATACAATTTACTTTGGCGGAGGAACACCTTCCTTACTGGATAATCATCATCTTGAGAAAATATTCAGTACCATAAATAAATATTTTAAGATTGATAGCGACGCTGAAATCACTTTAGAAGCAAACCCCGATGATTTAACTATTGAAAAGCTGGAAGCTTTAAAACAAACACCCATAAATAGGTTGAGTATTGGTGTGCAATCTTTCTTTAAAGATGATCTTAAGCTGATGAACAGGGCACACAATGCCGAAATGGCGGTTGCATCGGTTATGGATGCTGCAAAAGTGGGTTTCAACAATATTACCATTGATCTTATTTATGGAATTCCCGGCATGGATAATGAAAAATGGAAACAAAATTTGTTAATAGCATTTTCATTGCCGGTTCAACATCTCTCATGTTATAACCTTACGGTAGAAAAGAAAACTGCCTTGAACAAAATGATACGTGATGGCATAGTGGCTGATGTGAATGATGAACATTCTGCGAATCATTTCCGAATGCTGATGGATTTAGCCGAACAAAATGGTTTCGATCATTACGAAATTTCAAATTTCGCTAAAGGCGGATGTTATTCCAGACACAACAGTAGTTACTGGAAAAACAAACAC
>JBGTGG010000330.1:0-2024 GCA_041746855.1 Cyclobacteriaceae bacterium
ACCGAGTTGCCAACCCCGAATGCGTATCGTGCCTCTTCAGGTGCGCCCGGAGCAAAATACTGGCAACAACGCGCAGATTATTCCATTGATGTGGAAGTGAATGACGAAACGCAATTGCTGACCGGTAAGGAAACCATTACGTATTATAATAATTCACCTGACGTGCTTACCTATTTATGGATGCAGCTTGATCAGAATGTACGCGCAGCGGGAAGCATGGCGCAAACTACAGGTGGCTCAAGCGTGCGCGACAGTATTGCAGCTAAATTTTTTGCGGCTACGGGCGGTGCTATTGATTATGATGGTGGATTTAAAATTGGGTCAGTAACCGATGCCAATGGCAAGCCCTTAAAGCACACCATCAATAATACCATGATGCGCATTGATCTTCCTACTCCGATGAAAACCGGTGACAAATTTGTTTTCAATGTCGCCTGGAAATATACTGAGTATGATCGCAACGTAATTGGTGGTCGTGGGGGCTATGAATTCTTTCCAGCAGACGGAAACTACGTTTACACATTTGCACAGTGGTTTCCACGCATGTGTGTGTATGATGATTATGAGGGATGGCAGAACAAGCAATTTTTAGGGATGGGTGAGTTTGCCTTAACCTTTGGTGATTATAAGGTTCGCATCACCGTTCCTTCCGATCACATCGTAGGGGCAACGGGTTGGATACAAAATCCAAAAGAAGTATTGACCAAAGAACAACAAGACCGATTCGAACAAGCTAAAAAATCATTCGACAAACAAATTTGGATTGTAACCGAGGAAGAAGCACGCAAAAAGGAAAAAGAAAAATCCACAAAGAAAAGCACCTGGGTTTTCCATGCCGAGAACGTTCGCGATTTTGCTTTTGCACATTCGCGTAAATTTATTTGGGATGCACAAGCTGTAAAAGTTGGTGACAAAACTCCTTTGGCACAATCGCTTTATGCAAAGGAAGGTAATCCGCTGTGGGGAAAGGAATCAACGAAGGCAATAAAGAATACGCTTGAAGTTTACTCTGCACGTACCTTTGATTATCCGTATCCGACAGCCTATTCAGTTCACACGGCACATCAGGGAATGGAATATCCAATGATTTGTTTCAATTTTGGAAGACCCGCAAAAGATGGAACCTATTCACAACAAACGTTGACTAGAATGTTGGGTGTGGTAGTACATGAAGTTGGCCACAATTATTTTCCGATGATTGTAAACAGCGATGAGCGTGAGTCAACCTGGATGGATGAAGGATTGAATACATTTTTGGAATGTGAAACCATTCGTGAACGTTATCCTGAGCTTGGTTACACCAGTGGTACACCACTAAGCATGACCCGTTATATGAAAGGAAAAAATCCGGACATGCGCCCTATCATGGCTACTGCTGATAACCAATCGCGAAACCATGGCCCGAACGGATATACAAAACCAGCCGCTGCATTGACATTGCTTCGCGAAACGGTGATGGGTCCTGAACTTTTCGACATGGCCTTTAAAGAATATGCTAACCGGTGGATGTTCAAGCATCCAAAGCCTGCAGATTTTTTCCGTACGATGGAAGATGCTTCCGCTGTTGATTTGGATTGGTTTTGGAGAGGATGGTTTTATACCACCGACAATGTAGATGTAGATGTTGCCAAAGTAAAATGGTTTAAGCTAAATACCCAAACTGTTCAAGTTGAGAATAAAGGCAAGAAAGTAAAAGCAGGTGACCTGACTGCCTCAGCAAAGAAAGATGGGCCTTCGAATGATTTCAGTAATGGGCCAACCCCTTTTACTTTAACGGATACACCGGATCGTTTTTATGGCGAATTCCAAAGCCGTGTTGATGACAATGCCATTCGTGCAAAATTGGAGAACAAGAATATTTATGAGATCACCTTCAAAAATGTAGGTGGGTTGGTTACACCGTTAGTAATTGAATGGACGTTTAAAGATGGATCGAAAGAGATTGATCGTATTCCTGCCGAAATCTGGAGAAGCAATGAAAACCAGGTGACCAAAGTTTTTGTGAAAGACAAAGAAGTCACCAA
>JBGTGG010000331.1:0-36877 GCA_041746855.1 Cyclobacteriaceae bacterium
CACTCAAGCGGCAATACAAAATCCGCGATGGTGAAATGGAATTCATGATCGAGAATGCAGTCAGCATCCACGATGAAGTTTTACAAAAAGAGCTGAGCAAGTCGAGTGACGATAAAATGAAAAATATTGTCGCGACCATTCAGCGCGACCAAAATGCAATTATCCGAAACGAAACTGCACCCGTCATGATTATCCAGGGTGTTGCCGGGTCAGGAAAAACTTCTATCGCATTGCATCGAATTGCTTTTTTGCTGTACCGTTTCCGGGAAACCATTGCCGCACAAGATGTATTGATCATTTCCCCAAATAAAGTTTTTGCCGATTATATCTCCACCGTTTTACCGGAATTGGGTGAAGAAGTGATACCGGAAATGGGGATGGAAGAATTGGCCATTGATCTCCTCAATAGCAGATTCAAGTTTCAAACTTTTTTCGAACAGGTTGCCAGCTTGCTCGAAAATCCTGACCCGAAATTTATCGAACGCATTCAGTTTAAATCTTCATTTGAATTTCTGAGCAAACTCAACCAATACCTGATCTACATTGAAAACAATTACATTACCTATAAGGAATTGCGCATTGCCGGTGTAACGTTATCAGAAGAATTTATCCAGAAGAAATTCAAAGCATACCATCGCCTACCGTTGTTGAAACGTTTTCCGGAAGTGGTAAAAGAAGTTTTAAATCATGTCCGGAATACGGTAAACCGAAAATTATCAGGAAGGGAAAAATCACAAGCCTGGCAAGCTATTCCAGAGATGTTGAAAATCAACAATACACTTGAATTGTATAAGGATTTTTATCGCTGGGTTGGTAAACCTCATCTATATTCCTTTAATCAACATGCGAAACTTGAGTATGCCGATGTTTTTCCGATACTCTACGTTACGTTCCGGCTTGAGGGTCTGCCGACATACGATCATGTAAAGCATTTGTTGGTGGATGAAATGCAGGATTACACCCCCGTTCAGTATGCTGTGCTCTCGCGTATATTCAAATGTAAAAAAACAATCCTTGGTGATGTGAACCAAACCGTGAACCCCTACAGCTCTTCTTCCGCAGAAGGTATCGAACAAATATTCCCGCAAGCGGATGTTGTCAAACTCAATCGTAGTTACCGTTCCACTGTGGAAATTGTTGCGTTCTCCCAACGTATTTCTCCGAATCCGAATTTAATTCCAATGGAGCGTCATGGCGAGTTGCCGGAATGCATCGGTTTTGAAAATGAGGACGAAGAGCTGTCGGCAATACAAAGCCTGATTGAAAGTTTTAAAAACTCAGGCTATCAATCGTTGGGTATCCTTTGCAAAACGCAGCGTCAGGCCAATCATATTTTTAGTAAACTAAAATCAGAAAATATTCATTTGCTGACCGAGGAGAGTAATGCGTTTAAAGAAGGTATCAATGTTACCACGATCCATCTTTCAAAAGGATTGGAGTTTGATAAAGTGATTGTTCCGTTTGCCTCTGCTAAAAACTACCATACACAAGTCGACCGCAGCTTGTTGTACATTGCGTGTACCCGGGCAATGCATCATCTTGTTCTTACCTATACAAATGAAAAGACAGCTTTTGTGTGATCTCCATTTAAAAAGTATGGAAGACCTTTCGTGCTAGCGTATCGTAGGAAACGAATTATTGTTGAACGTAGGTAGACAGATCGATCCTATGCAGTATTCTTATTCTGGTTTATAATTACGGACGCCAGCATCGAAATAGTAAGCGTGAATGCAATGACGATGAGGGATATCTCTACCGGGATTTTAACAAAATCAGTAATACACATTTTAATACCTACAAATATCAGGATGGTAGAAAGTCCGTATTTTAAATATTTAAAATATTTTTCGATTCCTGCCAAAGCAAAGTATAAGGAACGGAGGCCAAGGATGGCAAATACATTGGAAGTATAAACAATAAAAGGATCGTCAGAGATGCTCAATATTGCCGGAATACTATCCACAGCAAAAATCAAATCAGTAACTTCAATCATGATGACCACCAGGAAAAGTGGTGTCGCCCAACGCAAACCATCTTTCTTTACAAAAAAATTATCGCCTTGAAAATCAACAGTAAACCGGAACATTCGCCTTGCCAACTTAATAACCGGATTCTTTTCGGGTTCTATCTTTGCATCTCCGGCTGTTAACATTCGAATTCCGGTAATCACAAGGAAACCACCAAAGATGTAGATCAACCAATGAAACCGGTCAATCAATTCAATTCCCGCAAGAATAAAAATAACCCGCATCACCAGGGCTCCAAGTATTCCCCAGAAAAGTACCTTGTGCTGATATTCCTTTGGTACATTGAAATAGGAGAATATCATGATCATAACAAAAATGTTATCAACACTCAAAGACTTCTCTATCACATATCCTGTAAAAAATTCAATCGCTGTATCCTTATCAAAATAGAAGTATACAAAAAGATTGAAGATCATGGCAAGCGTGATCCAAACGCTTGTCCAAATCAACGCCTCCTTTAATTCTACTGTGTGGGATTTTCGATGAAAGACGCCAAGGTCTAACGCTAACATGGCTAATACGAAAACATTGAAGGATGTCCAAAGGACAAACATATTATCCATACTATCGAATTTTCGTCAAATATAGGCGCGGACTAGACCAAAAGCTAATCCTACTTTGTAAGGTTTGAATATTGCGTACCTATGGCACTCCGATGGAATGTTATTCCCTCGGCTACCAACATTTCATACCTACGGCATGGTAAAGTTCCAGAGATCTGAAAAAAATGGTAGCCTTACAGAACTGAATATATTGGTTGAATTTGACAAAGTAGGATCAATGATCACAGATATTAAAAACATCCCTGCTCTTTTCTTCCTGCACCGTTAAACAGTTTATCACCTCCAGTTCGGCAATTAATGTATTGTTTGCAAACCACAACGATTTAATATGGACTCCTTCACTATTATAAATTTTAAAAATACCTTCTCTGCTTCCTTCAACAAACTTGCCTTCACTTAACAAGGTACCATTCCGGTGGTATGCAGCATACCTTCCGTGCTGCACATCTTCATGAAATGATTCTTCAATCATGAGTTCTCCCGAATCAAAATACTCCCGCCAAACTCCATGTTTTTTATTGTCGATATAAATACCTTCTGCAACCAGCACGGCATGCTTATTAAACTCCTTCCACTTCCCATTCTTTGTTTTGGGAATCGTCTCATTTTTTTTAAAAAGAAAATCAAAAATCATATCGAATGTTAATTCATCAACTACACATACTCTTCACAATGCCAAACCCCCGCTTGATCTTTTGGCAAGCGGCACACGCTCAACATTGAACAATTGGAACAAATACCTTTAACTTCAGGAAAGAACAATTGCTCCTTTGGTTGGATATACAGACTTACCTCATCTCCGCTCCCGGATTCATTTTCAAAAATTTCACATTGCAAAACATGCTTTCGTGCATCCGGAAAAGAGCAGCTTGTAAAATGGTCGCACGTATTGCAAAGACTGGAAAGCTCGTGCTCCAACATCTCTTCTATTGCGGGGGTGTGGAAACTGTAGGTTTGCATGGTTTCATTTTTCCAAACCACCATCCCAATATCCATACCATAGAAAAACATGGACAGCGGACTGCAATCAAAGAAACGAAGTCAGTTAAGCGGGGAGAATTTCCTCAGTGATTCAATATGCATCACTTATGCCCCTTAATCTTTTCACGCAAGGTTTTTCGATCGATACCCAATACCAAAGCGGTTTGTGAAATGTTGTTTTGGTTAGCGGCCAATGCTTCAAGAATATACTCTCTTTCAACATCGGCAAGTTTTCGATCCAATGCTTTTGCACGCGATGCCGAGTAGCGAAATGATTCGGGAAGGTCCGGAACATCAATTGATTTTTCATCCGTCATGATGACCAAACGGTAAATCAGATTTTGTAGCTCCCGTACATTGCCCGGCCAACTATACCCTTTCAAAGCTTGACGCGCTTTGGGGGTGATGCCCATGGCCAGCTTATCCAGTTCTTTAATATACTTATCCAAAAAGAAATCGGTCAATTTCACAATATCGGTTCCCCTTTCCCGCAAAGGAGGCAAATCGATTGTGATAATATTGAGCCTGTAAAATAAGTCTTCACGAAACAAGCCTTTCTTTACCAATTGCATCAGATCAACATTGGTAGCGGCAACAATCCGTACATTCACCTTGAGTGATTTTTTTGAACCGATCATAAAGAATTCCTTTTCCTGCAAGACGCGCAACAACTTTGCTTGCATGGCCAAACTTGTGTTGCTGATCTCGTCAAGGAAAATGGTTCCGCCATCAGCAGTCTGGAAAAAACCTGCACGTGTTTCAGTAGCTCCTGTGAACGCTCCTCTTGTATACCCAAACAATTCACTTTCCAACAAGGCATCCGGAATCCCGCCACAGTTAACCGGAACGAAGGGAGTGGTTGATGTTTTGCCTCCATAATGCAAGGCCCTTGCGACAAGCTCCTTTCCCGTTCCGCTTTCTCCCGTAATTAAAACAGTAGCATTGGTTGTACGGGCTTTGCTTATGCTACTAAATACCTTCAACATCGGATCTGACTCACCAACAATTCCAAAATCCTGAGTTGTTATTTTTGTCGCGCTCTTTTTAGAACGACTGGATTTTCGCAACGCATTTTCAACAGCTTGCAGTAGCTCTTTATCGGTGAACGACTTTACCAAATATTCTTCAGCACCAATTTTAATTGACTCCACTGCACTTTGGATGGAGGGGAATCCGGTGATCACCAATATCCCAATTCCTTTATGGTTTTCTGAAACATGCCGAACGAGCTCAATTCCATTTTGCCCCGGCATTTTCAAATCTGTTATCAACAATTCTATTGCAATTGAATCCAACAGCTTGATAGCCGACTGCACATTGCTTGCGGTGTACACCTGATAACCCTCCGGTTGGAGGTTGCGCTTGATGAGCTCAACAGTCTCTGCTGAATCATCCACCACTAATACTGCAACTTCATTATGCTTGCTCATGATTTCGTTTGTTTGATAGGCAATGTAATCTGAAACCGTGCTCCCTTCCCGGGAACACTCTTCACTGCAATTTTCCCGTTGTGCGTTTCGATAATTCCCTGTACCACCGATAAGCCAAGGCCTGTGCCCTGCCCCACATCTTTCGTTGTGAAAAACGGCTTAAAAATTTTCTTTTGAATTGCAGATGACATTCCAATACCATTGTCCTTTACGGTTAACACAATAGATTTCTCCTTCGTTTTTGTTGTGATAAGAATTTCTCCTCCTTCCGGTGATGCATGGATGGCATTGGTGATTAAGTTCACAAGTACTTGGCTCATCTGCACAGCGTCTGCTTGTATATCCGGAAGGTTTGGTTCCAGTCGGCTGATAATTTTAATTCCTTTAACCTGAAAGCGCACATCGATGAAATAAAGGATATCCGAGATTACCGTATTGAGATTGATAGAAACCAGTTGCTGCGGCATTTGACGTGAAAAGATCATTAACTTTTTAATGATTTCACGGGTATACAGTGAGGCTTTTATGATCCTTTCTAAATCTTCTTCTTGCTGCGGATTCAAATCACCGGCCTTCTTTATTAATTGGGCAAACCCTAAAATCCTACCAAAGGGCTCGTTCAATTCATGTGCAATTCCGGCCGAAAGTTCACCCACAAAAGAAAGGCGCTCAGCATGTTGCAATTGTAGTTGAAGTTTCTTTTTATCCTCTTCAACAGTCGCACGCTTGATATAAAGCGAAAGTTCACTGGCAACCATTTTGAGCAAACGCTTTTCCTCGGGAAGAAATGCTTTATTTTCCTTTGTTGACTTTGATGTTGACCGATAGCCAATTTTTATGGAGCCATACTGCTTCTTTCCCATCTGTAAGGTGGATGCAATAGTGGTTTTGCATTTTGAAAAATCAACACTCGTAAATTTTTCTTTCCCAACGGTGATGGATACCGCTGCTACTTTTGGGAATTGCATTGCTTCCGGTAAAATGACCAGGGTTTTTGAAAGAATCGTTTTTACATCAAGATCTCCTTGCCCGGCTATTTTTGAAAGCTCGTAAAGGCATTTCAGTTCTTTTACGCGTTCTTTTAGTTTTAAATCGGTGGTTGATTTTTTCATTATGCAAAGCTAGAAAGTCCGGGGCGGATTTACATCCGTGGCCAAGAAATAGTTTGTCGATGATGGGTAATTATTACCCACTATGTAATAATTACCCGCTTGTACTTTATTCAATTGGCCAATCTACACGCTACAAGAAGAATATAGTTGGCACACATCCTGCTTCCCAGTGAAGAAAATACTTTTATGGAAACGATATTGATCACAGTGGATGACTATCAACGGATACTTTCAAGAATGAACTTGTCCCTTACAAATCAAAATTATCAGCAATAGAAGCAGCGCTTTACAATACGTTGCAAAAGGCAACAACGCTCTCACAACAAAATATCCCCAAGCGGGTGATCACGATGAATTCACGGGTTCGTTTGCTTTCCCTGTTAACGAAGAAAGAATTTGAAATTACCATTACGTATCCTGAAAACGCAAATAATATTGAGCGTAAGATTTCTATATTCTCTTCCATTGGTGTTGCGCTGTTGGGACGCAAAATTGGGGATGAGGTTTCCTGGGAAATCCCGACAGGAATTGGACATTTTCAAATCGTGGGCATTCCGTACCAACCGGAGGCAGTGGGCGAATATTCTTTATAAACTTTAGCTTCGATTAAGGTAGCGGCCAACTTAATTGAGTAGCAGTAAGTGTTTGTAATGTAAGCTTATTGTGCTTGTGCATCATAACATGCTTCTTCACATTCCCGACAGGTCTCTGCGCACCTCCTGCAATGTTCATTGTCATGGCGCTCACATTCTGCTGCACACACATTGCAGGCTTCAGCACACGCTAAAATGGTAGCGGCATTTAATTCACCTTCGGAAACTACGCGAAGACATGCGTCCGCACACTCCATGCAAACCCGTGCACACTCATTCATACCTTTGGCCAGACAATCCCTGGCATTTGCTGAACACTCGCGTGCGCATTTTTCGCACATGTCAATACATTCCTGAACTACATTGTTGAATTCCATAATTAATAAAGTAAGCGTGGCAAAAAAAAAGCATATGCGCACCTGAGCACACATATGCTTAACTTAAACTGAAAACTAAATTGATTTTTCTAATTCACTAATTTTTTCCTCTGCTTCAGTTTTTCCTAAAGAAAGTGAAAGCTTGTAGAGTTCCATGGCTTCCTGACGCGCTTCCCTTTTCTTGCGGGGAGCAAATTGGGTACGGTCAGCAGCCATTTCCAATGCTTGTGCTTGCTCAAAATACAAGTTGGCTACTGTCATTTTGTTCTCCAACTGGGTATCTTCAATCACTTTTTCAAGAGAGGCTATATCACCGGTATTCGTTTCGATCATTTGTTCTTTCACTGTAAGGATCGAATCTTTTTCTTGAACCTTCATCGCCAATGTTGAATTTTCATTTTTGATTGTTGCCAATTGATCCTGAAGGGTTACGATTTCGTCAGAACGCAATTTCAAATCAGCTTTTAACCTCCTTATAGAAGCTGCTGAAGCATTGGATGCTTTTTTGGAAGTTGCTTCAAGCTCATCTATCTTGGCTTCTGTTCTTTTTACATACTCATTGATTTCATTTAACCGGGCAAGCTGGTCACGATGCGTTCCGCCTTCAACCATATTGATTTCCAATGATTTCCGGCTGGCATCTATTGAATCAATCAATAAATCAATGTCGTTCAACTTTGCTTCCATCTCCTGGCTGGAGGCGAGTTCTACATGTAAAGAATCAACTTGCTGTTGCAAGGCTAATTTCTCTTTGTTATCACATCCCATCAATGCGCCTAGCGAAATGGCAATGATCACTCCTGCAATGTAAGATTTCATAGTTTTAAAGTTTTGTTTAATGATATCACAGGTGGAAGCATAACTATACCAAACTTTGAAAAAAGCCTTTCTTTTTAGCAATCAAACACTTAGCGTGGGATGTAAATTTTTAGTTGTAGAACAATATCCTCATCAGGTGGGCCATGCTGTGGATTGATGCAATCATTCTCGCTTGTCGCCCAACAGAATTCCCCAGGGTTTCAGGCCTTCAACCTCATCACATACCACTTTGATTACAGCCAGTATTGGAATTGCAAGAAACATCCCGGGCACCCCACATAGCGTTCCGCCAATCACTACCCCGATAATGGTTGCGAGTGCATTAATCTTGACCTTATTACCTACAATAAGCGGCATTCCGAAATTATTCTCGAGCACTTGAACAATCGCCAACACAACGCCCACCCAGAGCACGGAACTAAGTGAATCTGCGCTTATCAAAGTGATTACCATGCAAAGAATATTTGCGGTCAGCATACCGATGTATGGTATTAAATTGAGCAATGCTGCGAGCAATGCCATAAAGATGGCGTACTTTACCCCTATTATTAAAAACCCAATGGTATTCAAGGTGAATACCAATGTTGTTACGATCAATAAACCTCCGATGTATTTCTGGGAAATATTCACCGAATCAGAGAGTATATCGTTTACTCCTTTCTCAGACCCATTGCTAAAGGATTTAACTAAGAACTTCTTAATTACAGATCGATAATACAGGATTAAAAAGGTATAAAGAGGAATGAGCAGAACGTACTGTAGAATTCCTGTTATGGAACCCAATGTACTCCCTGCAATTTGTGGCGCTTTTTCTTTTAAATTATCAATTCCTTCCCCGATGTATTCATTCTGTTTGTAAATACTAATATTCGACCAGGAGTTGACCCAAGTTTGTAATGAATCACCTACCTCTGCCAGTCGTTCTTTTAATGCTGGTAGATCGTCAGAGAAACCTATTACCTGCGAAGACAAGAAAAATATTACACCAGCCCCTATTACGATGCTTAGAAAAACCGGTAGCAGTATGGAAAGTACATCCGGAAATTTCTTTCTTCTTAGATACCTAGTCACTGGTAAAAGCAAGGTCGCCAACAATACGGAAAAAAGAATTGGTAAAATCAATTCTTTACCAAAATAAAGTGCAGCCGCTATTAATCCAATCGAAAGTAGAACGTAGGCTAATTTCTGATAAAAAGGGTGATCGTTTTTGGCCATTCAAAGGTAAAGTTTAAATACTTGCTTTATAATTTAGTATACCACAATAGCATACCGGAGTTGAATTGGCCACCTTCACCTTGGAAACAAACTGGCTCTTTTTAATTCACCAGTCTGATTCCAAAGTTTAGAAGTCTGGGTCAAGCCCGGCCCCCTCCAATTAATCTGAAAAGAATAGAGATAACAGCCAACACTAAAAGTATATGAATGAATGCTCCGAGGCTGAAATAAAAAAAACCGAAGATCCAACCAATTAATAATATTACGGCAAGAATATAAAGTAAGTCTCTCATGATTAACGTGTTTTTTGTTTATTTAGGTAAAGCCAAAGGAATAGTCGTGCCAATGCGAACAGTTGGCTAAATGCGAGAAATGACTGCTATTTTGTGTAAAATATTCCACACTAGTGTAGCTTTGACGGAACAACTTCCATTAACAATTATGGATATGTAACAATTTGAGGTAGCATACAGCAAGTAATCTAAACTGGCATGTTTTTAACTCCCTCTCCCAGTATAACCAATGCATTAGATGGATGTTCTGAAAATATTTTCAGCAATGTCAATAGGATACAAAATGTTTTTGGGTTCATTAATTTTTGTTTTAAGGACTGTTTTTCCATTTGTTTACAAGAGACAGGAGCAAAAAAAGGATGTTTAAGAAAATATTTAATAGTTTCTGAGGGTATTATGGAAAAAGTCCTGGTTGTAGATGATGAGCAAGATATATGTATTTTGATATCCAAATTCCTTCAGACACATGGAGCATCTACAGATTATGCCTTAAATATTTCAGAGGCCCTCGTTAAAGCCACAACAGAGTGCTATGAATTGTTTATAATTGATCTGAATCTGGCAGGTGGCTCAGGCTATGATTTGATCGCCAAATTGAAAGAGATGAAAATTACTTCGAAGATTATATTAATCAGCGCCCATGACAGTGAAGCCAGAAATGCCCTTGAAAAAGGGGCTGATTACTTTATTGCTAAACCGCTTTCAAGAAATTCTTTGAACGAAGCGCTCCAGAATATTAATTTTAAAAACTAAAACTAAATTAATTCTAGAATTACATGCCCAGCATATTAATAATCGATGACGACAAGGACATCTGTCTTACGCTTTCCAATTTTTTAAGCAAGAACGGTTATCAAGTGGAAGTTGCCCATAAAGGTGAAGACGGACTTCAAATTTTAAGGAACCATAACTTCGACCTTATCCTGTGTGATTACCGACTGCCCGATTATACCGGTCTGGAGGTCTTACAGAAAATAAAAATTCTTTCCCCCTTTGTAGCGGTGGTGATTATCACTGGGTATTCCGATGTGCGTACTGCGGTGGAGACTTTTCGCTATGGGGCGAATGATTATGTAACAAAACCCTTGTTTCCGGACGAGCTTCTGGTGACCATTAAAGAAACACTGGAAAAGAACAGGAACAAAACGGAGCAACAAACTTCCCCTACAAAATCCCGTGAGAGGAGGGAATCATCAGGATTATCAACGGAAAAATTTATTGTAGGCGAAAGCTCGCAATCCCAAACCGTCCAAAAGTACATCACGCTGATTGCGCCCTCCGACATGTCGGTGATCATTCAAGGCGAAACCGGTACAGGAAAGGAATTTGTGGCGCAATCCATTCACCGCATGAGCGAACGAAAGAATGGTCCATTTGTGGCGATTGATTGTGGAGCCCTTCCCAAAGAACTAGCCGGAAGCGAATTGTTTGGCCATGTAAAAGGAGCATTTACCGGAGCTATCTCCGATAAACCGGGGAGTTTCGAAATCGCCAACGGAGGTACTATCTTCCTCGATGAAATTGGCAACCTTTCATACGACAATCAGGTGAAACTATTGCGCGTTATCCAGGAACGAATGGTAAAACGCATAGGCGCAACAAAAGACACCAAAATTGATGT
The DNA here is from genome assembly GCA_041746855.1 of Cyclobacteriaceae bacterium. Classification (GTDB taxonomy): domain Bacteria; phylum Bacteroidota; class Bacteroidia; order Cytophagales; family Cyclobacteriaceae; genus JBGTGG01. The sequence continues at coordinate 11,032 of JBGTGG010000331.1, forward strand.
GCGCATTATCACGGCTACCAATGAAGACTTAAGTCTGGCGATTAAAGAAAGTCGGTTCCGTGAAGATCTTTACCATCGCTTAAATGAATTTAAAATCCAGCTTTCTCCATTGCGGGAACGCAAAGAAGATATCTTGGTTTTCGCTGAATATTTTTTAAAGAAGGCCAATGCGGCTTTGAACAAAGATGTCAAATCCTTCTCCCCTTCCGTAGTGGAATATTTTAGAAAGTATTACTGGCACGGCAACTTGCGCGAGTTGGCCAATGTGGTGAAGCGTTCTGTTTTATTGTCGACCACCGATCAGGTATTGCCGGAAAGTTTGCCGAATGAAATTATTACCGCGGAGTTGACACAATCCACCCAGGAAGAAGGAGAAGATAAGGGTATTTTAAAATCAGTAGCCGGCACAGCCGAGCGACAAGCAATTATTGAGGCCTTGGAGAAAGTATCCTTCAACAAATCAAAAGCTGCCGAATTGTTGAACATTGATCGAAAGACATTGTATAACAAGCTAAAGCTTTATAATATTCCGAAATAGGTTTTATTAAATAAGTTTTAAGGAAATAAAAGCACATAAAAAAGCCCACGTTCAATTTAAACGTGGGCTTTTTGTTTACCTTCTTAGCTTAGCGATTGTGCATTAAATTAAACGCCACAAATACCTGGGCATTTGAATTTTTTGAGTTACCAATTATAGCTTCTGATACATCATCGTTTGCAATTTTCAATAAACCATAGTTATAACGTGCACCCACTTGCATCGCCCCGAAGTTAAAACCAACACCACCCGTCAAACCATAGTCAAATGATCGTAAGCGATCCCGGTCAACTTCTTCGTTTCCGGAACCCCAATCACCATCATATTGAATGTTGGCCTGAAGCAAGTAACTGGCATACCCACCTAAATGGATCTCAGCAGTTTCACCCAGTTTAATTACTGCCAGCACCGGAAGGTCCAGATAGTTAAGGTTGTACTTTACTTCCTGGTTTAGAATCCCATCATAATATGCACGTGAGCCTTTGGTAGAATACAATAACTCCAATTGAAGGGCTGCTGCCTCACTTGATATCACCTCACCAAAGAAACCAACATGGAATCCATAACGGGCATCTTCATCGTTTACATCATCTATATAAAGGTTACTAACGTTTAGACCACCCTTTATACCTGCTTTTCTTGGACTTTGTCCGAATGCGAGGGTAGATGAAAGTACCGTTGCAACAATTGCCAATAGTAGCATATTGATAATCTTCTTCTTTTTCATTTCCATAATTCTTTTTGGTTAAAAAATTTATTCCAAGAAGGAAGAGAAAAAATTACGCCATACTTCCACGGGCAAGAAAATCGATTGCTCTTACATTAGAAGTGGTTTATTGCGATGATAAGGGCGCAATTGATAAGCACTAAATTCCCCATTGCGTAGATCGCTTGCCTCAACCAAAAATATCTTTCAAAGGGTAGTATGAATGATCCATAAAAGGTTACTTCAAAGTGTGTTGTGAAGGAAACAGTATGTGTCATAAAATCCTCACTATTTTATCGCAAAGGCTTTTTGTCGCGCATACATCCGGTTTTCATTCTCTGGACTTGCTTTTGCAATACGCTAATAAAAAATACTACTATGAAAACTTTTGGAATCATTTTAATAGTCATTGGAATTATCATGACTGTCTTTACAGGATTTAACGTTATTACAAAAAAAGAAGTACTTGATATTGGGCCGCTCGAAGTCAACAAAGAAGAGAAAACCCCAATCTATTGGTCTCCCATTACCGGACTGGTGCTGGCAGGAATTGGTGGGTTGGTCGTTTTTGCTGGAAGAAAGAAGTAGTCAAGAATTCTTTTGGAGACAAAAAATAAAAAACAAAACCCATGTTTATGAAAGCGTATAATTTTTTATATACAGACGGTAGAGATGTAGTGGTTACGGAATCTCAACTGCAGGCAAAAGGTTCCCGTTATTCATTGAAGGGAATAACAGATTTTGGATTGGCGATCATCAAACCAAAATTACTTCCGGGTTTATTGATTGCCCTACTCGGTGGATTTTTGATTGCTGATGCTTTTCTTTTCATTATACCCGATTCCTTTATGGAAAGCTTTTTTCTTCCTACTATCGGTGAAGGAAGGGTAGAAATGGAATTGATTGTGGGCGTTGCAGCGTTCCTGATTGGCGCTGGCTACATCCTTCTCTCACGGAAAAAATATGCACTGTGCATTGAAACTGCCGAAGGCAACAAGAATGTGGTGATATCTAAAAAGAAAGAATACATCGACCAGGTAATTGCAGCAATTCAAAAGGCGAAAGACAGCTGGCGGCTTAAAACCCGAAAAGTAGGCCGCTAAAAATCAAAAGAAAGCAACAGTCAAAAATACGATATGAATACAAACACATTATATAAAGTCGTTAACGGTGTGAGTCTAGCCTACACTGATAATGGCAACAGTAGCGATATTCCAGTCATTTTTATCCATGGTTTTCCGTTGGATAAATCCATTTGGGAAGACCAGATACAAGCATACTCTGGAAAATACCGCATCATCACGTTTGACATTCGCGGCTTTGGGGAATCTGAAGAGGGAATGGAAACTTTTTCCATTGATCTTTTCACAAAAGACTTACAAGGTTTTATGGATGCCCTGGAGTTGGAGAAAGCTGTGATCGTTGGCTTTTCGATGGGTGGATACATCGCCCTTGACGCTATGCGGAAATTTCCTGAAAGAATAATTGGACTGGCACTGGTTGATACGCAATGCCAGGCCGATACGGAAGAAGTATATGAGAAGCGAATGAAAGCTTGCGAGAAAATCAGACGGGAAAGTGTATCCGTATATGCTGACGAAGTACTCCCTGCATTGCTGGTAGCAAGTGAAGATGGTGGTGACAATTCCAACGCGATGATCGCCATTCGAACGATTATTGAAGGTACATCAAAAGATGTATTATGCAATTCTCTTGTTGCAATGGCAAACCGCGAAGCCACATGCGCAACGCTTAAAAATATTCAGGTTCCTACCCTGCTTCTTGTGGGTGAAGACGATACACTAACACCAGTAGAAAAAGCGGAAAGCATGCATGCTGAAATTCCTGGAGCAACACTGCATGTTATTCCCTACGCCAAACACCTTTCCCACATCGACAACCCGGAAATTTTTAACCGGCATCTTGGTGCATTCCTTCAACGCATTCATCAACAGCGGAGCCATTTACCAGAAGGTTCAGAAGTAAAATAAAATTCAGCAATAAAATAAATGCAGAGTCGAAATCGAGTTAAAGTAAAATAAATACCATGAGCAAGACCGCAGCAAAAAAAACAGCAAAAAACGAGACCGCTAAGGAAACGAAGAACGTACCTCAAACGCAACTCGACAACTCCATGGCGAAAGCCCAACCTATTAAAATGGGTTGGAGTTCACCTGAAATATCCGCGATCACCGAGCAGCTCAACATTTTACTGGCTAATTATTCCATCCACTATCAAAAGCTACGTAGTTTTCACTGGAATGTTAAGGGTTCTGATTTTTTCGACCTGCACGAAAAATTTGAACTACAATACACCGAAGCACTTGGCCATATCGATGCGATTGCCGAGCGGATTCGGATCTTTGGAGAAACACCGTATAGCACACTGAAAAAATATTTGGAAATATCCGAGATCAAAGAAACCAGTTCACAAATTGAATCGGATCTGATGGTTCGGGAAATGCTGGCGGATTATACCATCCTGATAAAGTACATGGAAAAAGTAGTGGAAGTATCCTCAAAACATGCCGATTCAGGAACAGAAAGTATGATCAAATCGTATATCAATTCCATTGAAAAACATCATTGGATGTTCTCGGCCTTTCTCGCGAAATGATGAGCAATTGTAAACACCAACCTTACCAAACATGAAAACAATTGGAATATTCAATTTGGGAAGCATTGCATTGTCAATACTGGCATTGCTGGGATCCTCTGATATTCAAGCTCAATCCGATACATGGAAACTATTGGACACCCGTGGTGTTGATTATTCCATTGACTATGATGTAATAGAAGTTAACCAGACCTACATTTTTACTGCTTTAAAAATAAAAGTAAAAGAAGGAAAAGTGAATGTACACAAAGCCACGATCCATTTTGCAAACGGTGATAAGCAAGACATTGATTTGCCCAATCTTCTTACAGAAGCCAATGATGGGAAGACAATCAAATTAGACGGGAATGAACGCGTAATCAACAAAATCGGATTTTGGTATGATACCAACTCCAAATCAGATTTGCGGGGAGTAGTTGAAGTGTGGGGAAAAAATTAAAACATTTATGGAGCCCTCTCGAAAAGCCCTTGCCTTATGGGTGGGCTTTTTTGTGTGGAAATATCTCCAATATTATGGGGAATTTTCCTCCACACAAATACTAAGAATGTTTAAGATGAAGCTCCTGAAGGCAGCATTCTATATTGGCATTGTATTTTCAATAGTTATATCAAAAGACACTCGTAAATCACGAGTCAATAACTTTAAACAAATGAATTATGGAAGCTAAGAATTTAATCGGAGGAATGTTGGTCGGAACGGCCATAGGAGTTGCAGTAGGAGTTTTGTTTGCACCAACAAGTGGCAAGCAAGCACGGAAAAAAATTGTGGGTAAGTCCAATGATGTAATTGCGGATTTAAAAAATACCCTTCAATCAACTCTTGATTCTTTGCGCTCTGAATATAATAACGGTGTGGATCACACCACCAAACGCAGTAAAGAAGTAATTTCAAAAATCGGACAACAAGCAAAGGTCTAACGCTAGGATCGCTCAAGCGTGAAAAATTAAAACTTAATATATTAATCGAAAAAAATTATAGTTATGAATGACTTAAGAATAAAAGGTTCATGGAATGAAGTGAAGGGTAAGATGAAGCAAAAGTATGGTGAGCTAACCGACAATGATTTAACCTACGAAGAAGGCAAAGAAGATGAAATGTTGGGCAGACTTCAAACCAAACTTGGAAAAACAAAGGACCAAATCCGAAAGGAAATTGCTGATCTGTAAAGATCAAGTGTGTCCTAAGTTTCGAACAGGAATTTAAACCTAAATAAGGATTATGAAAATGATAAAAATAACAGCAATGGCGTTGATGTGCAGTGGGCTCATCTTCAGCTGCACTCCTTCAAATGAGAAGTATACCGAAACCTCGGAGACTTCTGAACTGGAAATGCAAAATCGTATGGCAGAAGAGAATCAACAACTAGTGGAAGAATTGGTAACGCTTCGCGAGAACATCAATACGAAAAATGAAAAGATTTCTGAGCGAATCGATAAAACCAATCAAACCTCAAAGCAGGAGTTGAAGTCTATCCAAAAAACACTGAACGCACAATTAAACCGTGTTGAGGCTTCCCTCGAAAACGTAAACAGTGCGACAGAAGAAAATTGGGAAGACATTAAGATGGAAACAAAAGAGATGGTGACCCAGGTAAAAGCAGAAGGAAAAGACCTGGGCACAAAGATTGATGCATTACTGGAGCAAACCGCTAAAAAATAAAGCACAGGTTGGGTAAAATCAGGTAGTAGCATTTCCAGTTAGCGGGGAAGTGTTGCTACCAATTCTAAAAAGGATTTAAACTTAATTAATTCAACATAGTCCCAAAAAGCGATGGAAAAAAATAATGATTCAACCCTAAAAATGACGACCCTGTCCGAGCAAACAAACGAGTCAACAAAACTCGGCTATACGGATGATTTTGAAGTGAAGGACTACGGTATCGTAAGCCAGAACGGAAAAGTCTTTACTTCAGATCAGGTAAAGATCGTAAACTTCTATCGGTTTGAGGGATACAGTGATCCAGAAGACAATTCCATTCTATACCTTCTTGAAACGACCGATGGAACCAAAGGTAAAATAATTGATGCCTATGGTGCCGGAGCCGACTCCACCATCACAAAATTTATTAGTGATGTGGAAAGCATCAAGAAAAAATAGAATGTACTGATTGTATTGAAGTTGCTTTCCCAGGTTTAGGTTAGGTTAGTTATAGGTGAAAGTAGCTTCTTTACAATCGGAAGAATTGGTGCCGACAAATACTTTGAAGTCGCCCGGTTCAACAACCCATTCCAAAGCATTGTTATAAAATTTCAAATCCTCTGCTGTAAGAATGAATTTTACTTCGTTGGTTTCGCCCGGCTTCAATTCAATTTTTTGGAAAGCCTTGAGTTCTTTCACGGGCCGTGTCACCGATCCGACAAGGTCACGCACATAAAGTTGAACAACTTCCTTTCCCACTACATTTCCTTTATTAGTAACCTTTACACTAACCGTTAAGGTGTCTTGTGCTGTAATGGTAGATGTATTCATCGAAATATCACCATATTCAAAAGCAGTATAGCTGAGTCCGTAACCAAACGGATAAACCGGATCATTCGACACATCCAGATAATTTGATCTAAACTTTTGAAACCATTCTCCTTGCGGAAGTGGTCGCCCCGTATTTTTATGGGCATAATACAAGGGAAGCTGGCCAACATGTTGTGGAAAGGTAGTAGTGAGTTTTCCTGAAGGATTCACATCGCCAAACAAAACATCTGCTATCGCATCACCTGCTTCACTTCCAGCAAACCAAACATTCAATATACTGGGAACGTTTTCATTTTCCCATTTCAAAACCAATGGTCTGCCGGTAAACAATACCAACACAACAGGCTTGCCCGTCTTAACAAGTGCCGCCAATAATTCACGTTGTGTATCCGGAATTGAAATATCAGTTCGACTGGATGCTTCGCCACTCATCTCTGCCGATTCGCCCAATGCAGCAATGATTACATCTGCACGGCTTGCCACGCGCAAAGCTTCCGCGCGAATGGCTGCTTCAGACCGTGGATCCCGGTTTAGTGTTTTGCCAAACATGGTAGCACGTGTTTCCAGCAACGTGTCTTTCGTCAGGTTGGATCCTTTTGCATACACAATCTTAGCGCTGTCCCCTACGGCATTTTTCAATCCTTCCAAAAGCGTTACGGATTCATCGTTGCGTGCCGCTACACTCCAGGTGCCCGTCATGTTTGATTTTGCATCGGCCAGCGGTCCAATGAGTGCAATGGTTCCCAATTTCTTCAATGGAAGAATGGATGTTGAATCTTTCCGAAGTGCATTTTTTAAAAGCACCAGGCTTTGTGAAGCGGTTTGCCGTGCTTGCTTTCGGTTTTCTTTTGTAAAAATTTCAGTTTTTGCACGTTGTTCATTACAGTACTTATACGGATCATCAAACAACCCCAGCTTAAATTTTGCGGTGAGTATTCTTCTACACGCAAGGTTTATTTGATCTTCTGTTATTTTTTCTTCAGTCAAGGATTGCTCAAGTGTAGTTAACAATCCTTCACTTACCATGTCCATATCCAAACCGGCTGTCAATGCTTTTGCTGAAACCGTTTGAAGATCACCAAGACCATGATCGATCATTTCACTAACCCCTGTGTAATCAGAAACTACAAATCCATCAAATTGCCATTGATAGCGCAACACATCGGTAAGCAACCATTTATTCGCAGTGGCGGGTATCCCATCAATTTCGTTGAAGGATGCCATCACACTGCCGGCCCCCGCTTCTACTGCGGCTTTGTAAGGAGGAAAATGTTCATTGTACATGCGCTGTCTGCTCATGTCAACCGTGTTGTAATCGCGGCCAGCTTCTGCTGCTCCATACAATGCAAAATGTTTTACACACGCCATGATGGTGTTGCTGGCGGTTAAGTCATCCCCTTGATAACCGCGTACCATCGCGCGGGCAATTTGAGCACCGAGATAGGTATCTTCCCCGCTACCTTCTGATATTCTTCCCCATCGCGCATCACGCGCCAAATCAACCATCGGTGAGAAAGTCCAGTTGATACCATCGGCACTGGCCTCTTGTGCCGCCAGTCGTGCGCTCTTTTCAATTAACTCCATATCCCAACTACAACTTAATCCTAACGGAATTGGAAAAACAGTTTCATATCCATGGATCACATCCATACCAAACAACAAGGGAATTCCCAATCTGCTTTTTTCAACAGCGATGCGTTGTACTTCTTTTATTTTAGCTGCGGATTTAATATTAAAAATCCCACCGACCATTCCATTTTCAATCTTCTTTGCGAAATCGGTATTCTCCGCTTGCCCGGTTGTAAAATCACCTGCAGAGGGAAGGTTGAGCTGGCCAATTTTCTCTTGTAATGTCATTAACGCCATCACCGAGTCCACCCGCTGAGCAAGCGTTTTCGGTCCTTCCTTTTTTTCGGGAGGTTGACAAGAAAGAAATGCGAATATGATAAAGGGAAGAACCAGTAATTTTTTCATTGCCTGAAATGTTATTGAAAGGTGAATTCAAGTTTTGCTAACGCACTTTTTATTTCAGGTGCGTCCATAAATAATTTCCACAACAATCCCGTTCGATAATTTTCAATCATCACCGGGATTGGCCCCTGATCAATGGCCAGGTAATGTGGGAGCAACCAATGATGTTCGAAACTAAAAGCATCATAAGGTCCATACTCCCCTATTAAACTATCACGTTCGGGCGCATACAAAAATTTTAAAAAAGCCATACTCTCTTTCGGTGTATAGGGAAAAGAAGAAAGCGCTGCGGTTGGTGAGATCACTCCTGTATCATGTGTGGGTCGATGACCATCATACCCATTAATGGAATAACTCGAGGTTAGCCCCCAACAATTTGCACCATAGCCTTCATAGCCCTTCGGGTTTTCAATGGCATATTGGTAATGGATCAGTGCATGGTTCTGATTGAGTTTCCAATAGTCGCCATACCGGTCTTTTAAATTTTGTGGATTCAATCCCAGGTAAGAATAATGCGCCCAGAACAAAGGACCAACAGGGTCTTCACCCTGTTCATAATGATCCACCACCACATCATATCCTAAATATTTTTCCGTTGAAATGATGCTGTCATTTCGTGCCCATCCTTTTCTATACACATCTGCATCTATCGGATGTGTTGGGGAAGCAGCAGCCAACACATACGTGATGAGGCATTCATTATAGCCACCAATCGGAAAATTCATTTCCCATTTATTTTTTGGAGACCAATGCCAATACAATACATCCTCACCTTTCGTATACCAATCCCACTCTACTCCTTTCCACAGCCGATCAATATCTTCTGCTAATTTCCTTTCTTCATCTGATCCATTTTTAAAATATTCACGAACGGTGATCAGGCCTTGCACCAGAAATGATGTTTCCACCAAGTCACCACCATCATCTTTCGGACTGAAGGGTTTGGTCTTGCCGGTTTCGCCATACAACCAATGCGGCCAAGCACCATGAAAACGATCGGCTGTATCCAGATAATTAACGATGTGTTGAAAACGCTTGAACCCTTCTTCGCGCGTAATAAAACCGCGTTCAATTCCTACTAAAATCGCCATCAGGCCAAAGCCAGAACCCCCCGTTGTAATTACACTTTTATCATTGGCTGGATAATTTCCATCCATGTGGGTGCGCTCCGGTGCTAAACCCGAAACTGGTTCAGCATTGTCCCAGAAATATTGGAAAGTTTGGTATTGTACCAACGTCATCAATGAATCATCTGAGAGTGTACTTACTGTAGGTGCCTGCTCTTGATTTGGTTGGTTTGATTTGCAAGATGCTACCATCCATACGACCAGGGATGATAAAAAAATGTTTGTAAGAATATTTTTCATGTACTACATTAATGAAAATCCAATTCAATCATTGCATTTTGTACTTCCGGTGCGGACATAAATAAATCCCAAAGTAAACCCGTACGATAGTTTTCGATCATGATAATAATTGGTCCCTGGTCAATAGCAAGGTAAGAATTAGCACGCCATGCCTGGGTAATATTATAGGCATCATAAAAACCGTATGGCCCCCAAAGTTTATCACCAATGGTATAATAAAAATATTTCAATGCCTTCATCGATTCTTCAGGTGTGTAGGGAAAGGAAGACAATGCCGCTGTAGGAGTAATAACACCAATATCATTGGCGGGTGAATGTGCACCATATCCGTTTTGATTGTCGCTGGAAGTTAGTCCCCACGCATCCCCTCCATAACCAACAAAATTTTTCGGATTGGCCATACAGTACGCATGATTGATTAAGGATGCATTTACATTTTGTGTCCAATAGTTCATGTAATCATCAGAGAAATGCGGATCAAGCCCGAGGTAGGAATAATGGACCCAAAACAATGGAAACAATCCACCGGCAGGAAGTTGGATTCCATAATGCGTTTGGTTGGTTACAATGGTTCCATTCTTTGCAAAACCATTGGTGTAAACAATTTTAGGAATTCCGTGCGTAGGAGATGCTGCTGCAAGAAAATACGTTATCTGTTGTTCAAAATATCCTGACAATGCATGGTTCATTTCCCATTCATAGTTTGGTGACCAATGCCAGTACAAAACATTTTGATCGCCCCTTCTATACCAATCCCACTCTACTCCTTCCCACAGGGTATTGATCCGATTGATCAAATTATTACCGATGGTATCGGTCGGTTCCAGGTATTGCCGAAAGGTTATCAATCCTTGTACAAGAAAGGAAGTCTCGACTAAATCACCACCATTATCTTTTGTGCTGAAAGGAATTACTTTACCGGTGTTGCCATTTATCCAATGCGACCATACACCGTGAAAGCGGTCTGCGGTTTCGAGGAAGGAAACAATTTTATCCATACGTTCAACTCCTTCGCTGCGGGTGATAAAGCCGCGCTCGGCACCCACGATAATGCTCATGATTCCAAAACCGGAGCCGCCACTCGTCACAAGATCACCGGAGGAATTTCGCTCGCGTGCCATGCCGCTGGCCGGATGTGCAAAGTCCCAAAAATATTTAAAGGTTTGTTGCTGTACTTTGGTAAGTAACTCTTCATCGGAGATCACCGGAAATTTTGGTGTAGGGTCTTCGATGGTGTAGAAATATTGGCTGAACTGTTCCACCAGCACTTCGCCTTTGCTTCCTTCTACTTCATGCGATACCCAAAAGAGAAGCCGGCTAAGGTGTGGTAGTGGATTGGCAGATGTTACTGTAATAGTTTTTTTATCGGCAGATTGTGAATAGGTTTTTGCCCCACTACCGGTTATATCAATAAATTGATTGCTAAGATATTCTTCATTAATCGCTGTAGAAAACGTTATCTCAAAGACAGGGGTACGCGAAACATCCTTAATTCGCGAGGCACCTAATTTCTCTACCCCATCAATTTTAAAAGAGGTAATCGAAAGCGGTTCGATTACAACAGGTTCATCATCGGTACAAGACTGAAAAATGAAAGAAAAGCAAAATAGAAAAATGAAAATCTTGTACATGTATACTTTTAAATAAGAGGGTTTCCATTGCTAGAAACCCTCTAAACCAAACTTAATCTAAATTATTATTTTATCTACCGGCATCTTCCAATTTAAATAAAGATGTAATCTCTGCTTGTGATAGTAGTGTGTTGTACACACGTACCTGATCTACTTTCCCTTTCATAGGCTTTGCCCACGGTTCATTTTCATCATTAAGTCCAACATTATTTTGGAAAGCTCCAATGATCATACCCAATTGATCCTGTGCTTCAAAGTTGGCACCTGTTTTAGTTTCCCATTCTGGATTAGTGGCAACCTCTCCATTCACATACAACCTAACTTTAGCACCTGTATTATCCCAAACCATAACCATATGCATCCATTCGCCATCTGCAATTTTTACCATTTGGGATGGAATTGAGATGTTATCTAGTCCCCACCAATTTACATTGTCTTCAAGTCCGAATTCAGTGCTTGCTTTACGAACACCAACTACTGATTTTACTCTAAAAGTATCACTTGCTGCAACAAAGTGTGACGTCTCAAGCATAATGGCTCCGGGAGTCACGTTAAGGGGAGAAGTGGTAACATCACCTGTAAGCATAGCAATTGCTGTTGCATGTTCATTCGCTGTGCCTCCGTTATTTCTAACTTGTACCCATGCACTGATGGAGAGACTTCCTGTAATTTTAGTATGCAAGGCTGGCACCACATCATTGTAGATATAACCTTCATTCAGCACAGCGCACTGACCGATTTTGCCGTCACCATAGGTTACGTTGGATGTGATTCCAACATCCCCCGAAATACTCTCTTCAGCATTACCGTCAAGTGTCCACTTCGCAACTAAATTATCAGCAGCCACCTCATCCGAATTATTATATCCATCAATGGGAGGCAAAGCATTATCATCATCTGAACATGATGCTACAAAAATCAAGGCACATAGCCCTATCGTTCCTACTAAATAACTAATCGTCTTTTTCATTTTCTGTTTATTTAAGTTACTATATTGTTTGTTGTCTGTTTGGTCTTTCGTTTAAATTTCTTCTTGGGTAAAAATTAATACATCGGATTTTGTTGAAGTTTATTTCCGCTCAATAAGATTTGTGAATTGGGAATTGGCAACAGTTCATGTTTCCCTTCCACAAAATTTGTTTTTCCCGCGGCATGCATTACTTCTGCTGCACGTCCTTGTCGTACGATGTCCCAGAAGCGATCGTGTTCCATTGCTAATTCAACACGCCTTTCCTCCCATACATCCTCGATGGTCGCACCACTGATGGGCGTCAAGCCTGCACGATCACGTAATAGATTGACGCGTGCATCGGCATCACCCATTCCCGTGTGGATCGCTGCTTCAGCATTCATCAATAAAACATCAGCAAAGCGGAGAATACGAATATTCTTGGGGCGGTCTTTACTGGCGGGTTCTACGTAGTCCTCTTCATTATTTTTATTTCGGTCTTCCCACAGCGTGCTGGTGTACGCTTTGTAGTTATAATATAGATTTTGAACAAAGCTTTTACTTGGAAGCGGAAAACCATCCCACAAGATCGTACCTACATTGGTGCCTGAATTGTCTACGAAAATAATAGTCCCCTCTTTTCTTAGATCATTTGGCTCATAGGCATTGACCAGATTCTCCGATGGTGTATTGAAACCCCATCCCAAATCATTCCAACCTCCCGCACCACCTGCACGAGGTCCCTGACTGAGTGTATAATTTTGAATTGACAAGTTTGCGTTATTAAAAGATCCTGTTTGAATTTCAAAAATGGATTCATCACTGTTGTCGAACTCTTGCCTCCAGAGCGTAGCATAATCTTCAACCAATCCATACTCCCCGGAATTAATAACTTCTTCCGTCAGAGTAAAGACTTCCTCCCACTCACCACGGTACATATACACTTTAGCAAGCATCGATTGTGCCGCACCCTTGTTGACCTGGCCTGGTCCGATTTGTGATTTAAGAGGAAGGTTTTCAACAGCGAAAGTTAAATCCTGAATGATGCTATCATATACAACATCAACAGTGGTACGGGTTTGAAAAGCCGGATCACTATTGGCATCATCAGCATCTTCCGGAACGCGCATGACCAACGGCACACCACCATACATCCGCACTAAATTGAAATACAAGTAGCCGCGCAGAAAGCGAACTTCACCTTGTAACTGATTACGAAGATCAGGATCAATGGCTGCTGTCGCCAATGCTTTCAACGCTTGATTGGCAGCACCAATGCTATTGTAATGTCCACTCCAAAGACTTTCCGCAAATCTGTTCGTAGACGTTAACGTGAAATTATCAATATCCCCTACCGGTACCGCCTGGTCGCTTGGCGTGCTTCCTTTGTCTGCATCATCAGAAATTATATTTGTAACAGAAATAAATGCAAAGCCGTGTACATCACCATTGCCCCAGGAGTCTCCCTGAAGTAAACTATTATAAACACCTGTCACTAACTTCTGCGCCAATGCCGGATCGGATTCAGTTGTAACACCACCTTGTACTGGTACATCCAAAAAACTATCACTGCACGATAGCACAGCAACCGTAGTTAACAAACTAAAAATAAAATAATGAAGTGCTTTCATTTTTCTCATCGTCTTATCTTTAAAAACCAACATTTATACCCACTGCAAATGTCCTGGTAGTAGGATATGCACTTAATTCAATTCCTGAACTGATCGGATCGCCCGGCAACTCAGCAGTAAAGCCACTGTATTCCATGTACGTAAATGGATTTTGTGTGGTAGCGAATGCGCGTAAACTTGCAATGCGTACCCTTTGTAATTTTTCAGCAGGGAAAGTATATCCGATTGTTATATTGTTGATCCTTATAAAGGAACCGGATTCCACATAGTAAGTTGATGCTAATTGATTCCCAACATTAGCACCAGGTTCTGTCTGCGTTTGATTTCCGGATGTCCAACGGTTATAGACAACATCTTTTTCCACGTTGTCTTTTCCTTCAACACGCACTGCCTTTTTTCCATTGTATACTTCATTGCCAACATTTCCATAAATGGCCAGATTGAAATCCCAGTTCTTAAAATTCAATCCACCATTGATACCGAAATACGCAACGGGTTGATAAGAGCCTGCAAAAACTCTATCCAAATCATCAATTCTACCATCATCATTTTTATCCAGGTATTTAAAATCACCGGGTTTGGCGGTTGGTTGAATAACCGTTCCCTCGGAAGATTGATAAGCGTTTACTTCCGCTCCGGAATTGAAGACACCAATTACATCCAACACATAAAAACTTCCTACAGGCTGTCCGTTGCTGGTATAGGTTGTAAAACCCTGCGCGGCACCAATGCTTCCGCCCGGAATTGCCTGACCACCATTAAGCGCAACAACTTTATTCTGATTAAAAGTAACGTTGCCACCAATGTTGTATGATAAATTTTCATTGATCTCATCATTCCAGTTAAGCAGCACCTCAACGCCTTTGTTCTGAATGGAAGCGACATTCGTAATGATCACACCATCAGCATCGCCAACAGCACGTGGTATCGGCACGTTGATCAATGCATTGTCCACCTTCTTGTCGTAGTAATTTACTTCACCGGTAAGTTTCGATTGGATCAATGCAAACTCAATCGCCACATCATATTCCTGAGTAGTTTCCCAATTGATATTTGGATCGATGATTTGATTGATTTGGGCTCCATTGGTTGCATCGCTGACACTGCCATTAAATGGATAAGGCTTATTTAATGTTACGGTTTGTGTAAAGGCATTGGTTGGTATTTGATCATTGCCCACTTTACCATACGAAGCGCGAAGTTTTAACAAGTCAAATAGATTTTGGTTTTGTAGGAATCCTTCCCTGCTTAAAATCCAGGCAACCCCAACAGAAGGATAGATTTGCCAGCGATTTTGTTTCGGTAACCGGGAGCTTCCATCCGCGCGAAGCGTAGCGGTAAGTAAATATTTTTCATCAAATGCATAATTGAGCCGGGCCAGGTAGGAGTTCCGCGACCATTCATCACCACCACCATCATTTTGTGAAGAGTTTGCATCGCCCACTCCGATATACCAGAGATTAGGATCAGCAGGCACATCCCTTCGATTGGCTGAAAACCAATGCAATTTGAATTTCTCGGCTGTTGTTCCGCCCAAAAAAGTAAAACTATGTTTATCAAAATCTTTTGTGATGGTAAAGGTATTGTCCCACACCCAACGAAACGACTGGGTTTGAGAAACAGCCAAACTACTTTGGGGACGGAATTGATTTCCTCCGCCTATTATAAATGTTGTTTCATCATTATTGTATTGATAAAAGTATCCCCGGTTCAACGAGTTTCGCCAATCGCTGCCAAAAGCAGTTCGAAGGGTCAGCCAGGGGAATGGTTTGTAATCGAGATTACCCGATCCCTGAAAACGATTTTCATCAACTTTAATACTATTGTTTTTGATGCCAAGAAGTGGGTTCCCAACGTTTTGGTACGCGGAAGTATTTCCATATCGGCTATCAACAATATCCGGTATGATTGGTGCTGCGCGGTATGTATCGTTGTATACGGACCCAATATTTCCAAACGCATCAATATTTATGAAGCCAAACCCATTTTCATTGATACTGTTACCGTATGAAGATTGTATCCCAAACGTAAGCTTATCAGACAATTTATATTCGCTATTGAAGCGAAGTGTCAACCGCCTGAAGTCATTGTCAATAACGATTCCCTGATCCTCGAGATAGCCAGCGTTAAATAAATAGGTGGCCTGTTCCGATCCACCCGAAACTGAAACGTTGTGGGTTTGTTGCCATGCATCCCGAAGGATTACATCATACCAATCGGTGTTGTAATCCGAGGCCGGAGGAATGCCACCGGTGGCTGCCTGCACATAATTACTATACTCGGCTGCATTGGCCATTTCCACCAAATTGGAAGCCTGACGAATTCCAATGTTGTTGTTATAATTAATTTTGATCGCACCTTCCTTTCCTTTCTTTGTAGTAATAATAACCACACCGTTTGCTCCCCTTGATCCGTAGATTGCAGATGCCGAAGCATCTTTGAGAATGTTCATGTCCACGATGTCTGCGGTATTAATATTGGAAATATCATCGGTGAGTACACCGTCAACCACATAGAGTGCAGTGGTTCCTCCTAATGCTGTGCTAACTCCCCGAATCCGAATTTGTGGCGATGTGCCGGGTTGGCCACTACTGATAATTTGAACCCCTGCAACTTTTCCCTGCATGGCCTGCGTTGCCGTCAGTACAGGTTGTTGTAAAAGTTCAGCGCCCTTCACATTGGCAGTTGCTCCCGTAATGTCACTTTTCCGTTGAACACCATACCCCACCACAATTACTTCTTCCAATGCAGTGGCGTCCGGAAGGAGTTCAACGTTAATAATTTCGCGATCACCCACCGCTACTGTTTCGTTGGCGTAGCCGATAAACGAAAACACAAGTGTTGTCTCCGTGTCCGTTAGCGTGATATTAAAATCACCATTCAAATCCGTAGCGGTACCGTTCGCGGTGCCTTGCACCACCACATTTACCCCCGGAAGTGGGGATTGATCAGTTGCATCCGTTACTTTTCCACGCACAACCCGTGTTTGCTGCGAAAAAGCAACTGTAGATACAAATAAGAATACGCTCAAACTACTGTAAAAGAGGATCTTAACCATATTAATTGAGTGTAGTAGTATTAAATTCCGTCATCTGTTTTGCTTTTATAAAGTTTAGCAAAAGCAAATTCACACGATATTAAAATCGTGAAAAAGTGCCATTTTATGGCTCAGAAATAGGCTGGGACGGAATCCTCTTTTACAAGGAAAAAAACATTGATTACAGACATTAATCAACTGTTAGCGATGAATATCGCCATTTTTTTTAATTAAAAAAAACATTCACCGAAATCGATTGTTAAAAAGTCTACGAAGGGGTTCTATTGGCGTTAATCCGCTTCTTCTTTTTTACGGGGGAAACGAGGATCACACTTTCCCATTGGTCTGCTGAAATACGCTTGCCATTATTGCTGAGGGACGCAACAGTTCCTTCAACCTTTTTCATAAACCCCCAGACGGTGTTGAGGCCTACATCCAGGTTACCAGCAATGGTCTCTAAGGTTCTCCCATTCTTGCCTTTTACCGCGAGATAAGAAATATAAAAAGCTTTTTCTATCGGAAATTTTAATCCCTGGAATAATGTGAAGGCTGTAATGGATTCATTATAGCCACAACGGGTACACCTTCGTGCAAATTTTTGAGCTCCTTTGAAGTATTTATCATTATCACACTTCTTACAACGAAATCCAGCGTCCCACTTCAGGCTTTCCAAAAAGCGATAGCACGCCAGCGCATCTGGATAGAGAGTAATGAACTGCTCGTACTCCATCGTCTTGTCGTGCAACCGCTCATTGATGACTTCCTTCAAATTGTTCTTTAACTTCCAATTGTCAAGATCAAGAACAGAATTTATTTGGTTGATCTCGTGGGTTTGCTTTACAAGTTTGAGATTGCTCTCCTCCAGTTCTGCATTTTTCTTATCGAGGGTAATGGTACGCTCCTTCACTTTGGCTTCCAATTCCCGGTTGACTTTATCTTTCAACTCCATGTTGAGTTCATGCTGCTTGATGATCCGTTTCAACGCGCGGTCACGATTGTCTTTTAAAATTGTTATCCGATCACCGAGCGCCAGTGTCAGAAAAAGCATCTCGATCACAAAACTAAAATGCAACGTATAATGGGAGACGGTGGTAAGTTGTATCCAATCAAAAAAAACCATGGTCCGAAAAAGGAACCCAAACAATAAGAGTCCATAGGCTATCACAAAATAACGGGCCGGACGATACCTGCGCATCCATACTTTTACTCCGGTGAAAAATATCAGCGAAAGCGGAAGTATCTCAATAGAGCGAAATGCAAAGAACTCAGGATAGAAAAACAATTCGAATAAAAACACGAGGGTTCGAAGAACAATCATTGCCAGAAGGGCTTTATCCAACATGGGTACTTTTGCACGTGTACTTAAGAACCGTCTGGTAAACACCAGCGCCCATAAGATCAACGAGTAAAGGAAAATCCCACTTACATAGTCGTTCCATTCGGGATGGTTGGGCCAGAAGTATTGAAACCCGATACCGTCAATACTCATGGCATAGAACGCAACACTAATAATGTAAAAGATGTAGTAGATGTATTTGATCTCCCGTATCGCCAAAAACATCATGAAATTATACAGTACGATCACGAGGATCATTCCATAGAACGTGCCGTATAAGAAATATTCATTCAACGCATAGAACACAAACCAGTTGACCGAACGCAACGCAAAGCGTATGTCGGCAAATTCATGCGACTGAATCCGAAAATAAAAAACCTGTTCTGATTCATCTTTGAAGTCGAGCGGGATTTCGAAATTCTTATGAAGGAAATTTCGTTTGCTAAACTCGAAATGATCACCCATTAAATGATGTTCATAAATCCCATCCGAGGTCGGTTGAAAAACCTCCAGCTCATCAATGGTCTGATCATAGAATTCAATTAACCATTTTTTCTTCGAATCGCGATCAGGCTTTATAGAAAACCGAATCCAGTAAGAAGCATCCGACAGATAATCCTTATTTTGATACGAACTTTTAATCGTAAATTTTTCAGCATATTTAGCTGAAGAGATATCCAGAAAGGATAATTGATTGGTTGTATCCACGAAGAATTCAATCTCTTTCAGGAAAAATACTTTTTCATCAATTGCATCATCTATGGTTACCGTCTGTGCAACGAGCGGCCAACCGAATACGGAAAGAAGCAATATGAAACAAAAGTTTTTCATCCAACTTTACTTCCTCGGCCACACGTTCTCGCTGGTATCCTTATCCGGAAAGCGGCCGTGTGGATCCAATGTGATGGTTTTAATTTTGCTATCGCCAAAATCAAGTTCGGCAACAAATGTTCTGCTTCCATTAAACCACACATCAGCAGGCCAGGTAACGATTGCTGTTTTCTTATCGATCATCGTTGCATTGGGCATGGCCGTATTTTTTGCAGGCTCGCTTTCAAATTCAACTTTGAGTACCACCGGTGATGGCATTTCCCCTGCCTGGTGTATGGTCACCAACATTTTATTTCCCGATGCTTTTACATCCTTGATCGAACCTTCTACAGACTCGGTTGTCCATAACCAATAATACCAGAACCATTCAAGATTTTGATTGAGTTCATGGTTCATCAAAAAAATATAATCCCATGGTGAAGGATGTTTGAAGCTCCATACGGCTGTGTATTTTTTCATCGCATTGATGACCGCTTCATCCCCCACTATTCCACCTAACATGGAAAGCATGAGCGGTGTTTTACTATAGGTTTGAAATCCATATCCACTGCCGGCATCATTCGCACTCCACATCATGGTCGCTTCATCTTCGCTTCCGCTGATCCTGCCGTAGCGTTGGCCAAGTCCATCCAGATTGTAAGACACTCCTTTTCGATGTGCATCTGAAAGAATATTCATATACTGATTAAACCCTTCGTCCATCCATCCGTAGCGCGTTTCGTTTGTACCTACCATCATCGGCCACCATTGATGGGCAGTTTCATGATCGGCAGCTCCCTGATTCGAATTGATTACCATTGGATATTCCATACCGGCACTTGGGCCATCTTGTAACGTTAGTTGTGGAAATGGATACGGTGCCCAAAGTTCAGAATAAAATTCAAGGGCGTGGCGTGTGATCTCAGCTGCTTTCTTAAAATACTTTTCGCGTTCAGGGAGGTACACCATGTAAATGGGTATGGGGCCCTTTCCTGGAATGGTCGCGCGGGTCGCTTTCCACACAAAATCCTTTGCAGTTGCCCATGCAAAGTCATTAACATTATCGGCAACAAAATGCCAATTCAATAAATCACCATTGGCTGTGGATTTTCCCGGGCCACGCTCATCTTTCCCCACAATGGTAATCTCATCATCGGAGTCCAATACTTTTGAAAGTCGTTCGCGCGCAGTCGCTGTCAATACCTCGTTTGGATTTTGAAGCACGCCCGTTCCACTCACAATCCATCCCGCGGGTACATTGATCGTCACATCAAACTTTCCAAAGTTATTGTGAAATTCTGCCGGCCCGAGATAAACACTCGTTTCCCATCCCCGCAAGTCATCGTACTTGGCAAGTCGTGGAAACCATTGTGTTGGTTGAAAGAGCTTATCATCCCAGCGCTGGGTCATGCGATGTCCGCGCCCACTTTCACCACCCGGTAATTTTGTGTCCCATTTAATTTCAACAGTAACTTTACTTTTGGCTTTTACGGGTTCATCCAGCGAAATTATTGCCACGGTACTCCTGAGCCCTGATACTTTTAATTTTTTGCTGTTTCTTGACTTTGGTTCTAAGTCAACTTGCTTACCGGCAACAACTATACTGGTGATGATCATCCCTTCGGTAGTTTCCGCAGGAACAGATGATCCACGCGGAACATCGGCACGAAAAATATTATGATCGAGGCGAAGCACAATTTCATTCCAATCATCATTACTATTATTATGAACAAGAATGCTCTCAGTTCCGGTGATCGTTTGTGTTTCAGGCTTTAAGGTCGCGAGTATGGTATAGTCCGTTTGTATTTGCCAATAGTTTGGTCCCGGCTTCCCGGTGAAATCCCGTGTACCTTGCTGAAAAGCTTTTCGAATGGAATTGGTAAGCGGAACATCCATACGAATTGCCCGTGTTGGCGTCTCAATAGTAGTGCGCAGCGGAAGCGGTTCTGTCGTTGGTTGTTGTGCTAACGAATAAAGTGAACAAACAAATACAAATAGAATGGTCAATCGCATAGTCATGGTAACTTTTTTTTATTGATGATCTCTTACTCTTTAATTATTCGAATGGCGCCAATACCATTTTCCCAAAGTTTGGTGATGTACGCTGGCACATCCACTTCGGTAATTTCTTTGGCTTGCTTTTCCAATGGCTCCCACTCTTTTAGCAACTCTGCATTTCTATCACGAACGGATTGATTGATTCTTGGAATTTCACTGTCCGCTTCGTTTATTAAAAAGATATAATTTGCAGTAAACTTGTTGGGGAAGTTTTCAACATCATCGTACGCTTTTGATTTCCGTTGCACCATATCTTCATCCCAGGTTTTCATTTTTTCAACCAATGCTTTCCCTTCTTTTTTTAGTGTGACATATTTCGATTCATCTCCTAAATCTTTTACTATTCCTTCAAGTTGTACGCGCAAACCCATGATCGTATTGATTTTTCGATGCATGGAATTCAAATTCCCTTCCATCACCGACATAAACTCATTGTGCACTTTGTAAGTTTCTGCCGTAATCTCATGCAATGGATTCGGAAGGATTTTAAATTCTGATTTCGCTACTTTATCCGCATACTTTAATGTGATCGAATAATTTCCCGGTGGTGTTCTATGGCCGCGGAAGTTAGCTTCAATATACGCGGTAGGAACACCTTCCATGATTGGATAGCGCGTGTCCCATACAAAACGATTCAACCCTTTTTCTTTCGGAATGCTCGGCTCAGCTGGAGGGCCACCTGCATAAGACTGATATGTATCATTCTGCTCAGAAGAAAGTTGACGCACAAGTTTTCCGGAAGCATCATGGAATTCCATTAACAACGTAACAGAATCTGCCAACTTCGGTAGTTGATAGTACACAACAATTCCGTTGGCGGGATTAACACCTTCAAATGCATCCGTTCCATCAAACTCATCCGAAGTCCAGTTGAGTTGACTTCCCCAATTTCCATACACCAAATCTTCCGGCTTGTAAAGTGTTAATGCGGTCGTGCCTTCTTTGTATTGACGCAGCAGTCCCAGATCGTCCAATATCCAAAATGATCTTCCGGATGTAGCCACAATCAAATCATCATCCTTCACCATTAAATCTTGAATAGGCGTAATCGGCAAATTAAGTTGAAAGGGTTGCCAGGAAGTTCCACCATTCCAGGAAATGTATACTCCTGTTTCAGTACCCGCATACAACAATCCTTTTCTTTCAGTGTCTTCACGGACTACTCGTGTGTAGGCACCCTGTGGAATTCCTTTGGTGATGTTGGTCCAGGTTTTTCCATAGTCGGTTGTTTTGTAAAGTGCGGGTGTATGATCATTAAATTTATAACGTGTTGTTGCAATGTATGCGGTTGCCTTGTCGTGTGGCGAAACGTCAATCGCATTCACTAAACATTCTGTCAATCCTTTCGGTGTTACATTTGTCCAGGATTTTCCACCATCGCGTGTCAGTTGCACAAGTCCATCATCACTCCCTGTCCAGATCACTCCTTTTTCGTGTGGCGACTCGATCACATACGCAAGTGTTCCATAATTTTCTGCACCCACGGCTTCGTTGGTATATGGACCGCCCATTTTTCCTTGTTTCTCTTTTTCATTGCGTGTAAGATCAGGTGAAACTTCTTCCCAGGTTACACCCATATCGCGCGTACGCAATAAGAGTTGAGCGCCATGATAAAAAGTATTCGGCTCATGCTTCGACCAAATAATAGGCGCGTTCCAATTGTATCTGTACTTCATGTCTTTTCCATCCCTGCCCAGATATTGAATGGGAGACGACATGATTTTTGTGCCTGCATTTGATTTGGTATCCAGTACTTCGATGGTTCCTAAATAACTTCCGCCCAATACATACCGCGGATCATCTGGGTTGAAAGCCAGGAATGCACTTTCTCCTCCGGCAGAACTTGTCCAGTTTCTTTCAGAGATTCCCCACGCACCAAGCGCCATACTTTCGATGCGTACGGAAGTGTTGTCTTGCTGACCGGCATAAATCCTGTACGGAAAATGATTGTCGACATTGATGCGATAAAACTGTGCAGTTGGCATATTGCTTTGCGTGGACCACGAAGCTCCACGATTGAACGTTACACCCGCGCCACCATCATCTGCAATCACCATATTTTTTGCGTTGTTGGGATTGATCCACAAGTCGTGATAATCACCATGCGGTCCATGTATTGTTTCCCATGTTTTTCCACCATCGATGGAGCGCAATGCAGGAGCACTCATCACATAAACAGTATGTTCATCTTGTGGATCGGGAAACACTTCAATGTAATACCAGGAGCGTTGAATCAACCGATGGTCACCGCTTACTTTGCTCCAACTTTTTCCAGCATCGTTGGAAACATAAAGTCCACCAAGATCTTTTTCATAATCGCTCTCAATAAGTGCGTATACTTTTTCAGGATTGGCACGCGAAACTGCAATGGCCATCTTGCCCATTTCTTTTGGCAACCCATTTTTTAGTGGTGTCCAGGTTTCACCACCGTCTGTGCTTTTGTACAAACCACTTCCGGGTCCACCACTGATTACTTTCCACGGCAAGCGTTGATGGTGCCACATCGCAGCATATAAGGTTAATGGATTGTGCATGTCCATCGAAAGTTCAGAACATCCCGTCAGGTCATTCACAAAAAGAACTTGCTTAAATGTAGTACCACCATCTATCGATTTATAAATGCCACGCTCTTTTGTTGGGCCATTGATCGCGCCTTGTGCCGCCACCAAAACGATATCAGGGTTTTTAGGATGGATAACAATTCTTGAAATCTGATAGGTTTTGTCCAACCCAAGTTTGCGCCAGGTTTTTCCTGCATCATTCGATTTGTAAACACCATCACCATAGGAAGTCATCACACCGCGTGGTGCATGTTCTCCCATACCAACATATAGAATGTTGGGATCACTTTCTGAAACTGCCACGGCTCCAACTGATCCGGTTTTGAAATAACCGTCTGAAATATTTGCCCAGGTGATGCCTGCATCCTGCGTTTTCCAAACACCACCACCGGTTGTGCCCATGTAATAGGTTAAAGGATCACCAATAACACCCGTAGCGGAATTAGACCGGCCACCCCGAAAGGGACCAATGTTTCTGTATTTAACATTTTTAAAAACAGAGTCGAGCGGTTGTGAAAATACAACGGTCGAAAACAAGAGAAAGAGAACGAATAATGATCGCATAGTGAAGTGAATTTTGTCGCTGCTAATATAGCAGATTCAATGACTTCACGCACTGAAATTATCTGCCGTCCATAAAAGATTAAAGCGATACTACCGGAACCTGAATGGCGCTACCAACTTTTGTTGCAAATGCATTCATATCGGAAAGCGATTCACCGGAAGAAATTGATTTTGTGGTGGTATTTCTCAAAACAATTTCCACATAATATGTGGTAACGCGAACATTTTCACGAGTTGGTCCGATGCCGTTAGTATCCCGACCGTAAGCACTTTTCTTAGTTACCTGGATTTTGCTAATCTCGCTGGAGGAATAGGTCTCACTAAATGTGAAAAAGAAAAAGCCTTTTGTGGTTCGAATTAATTTTTTTGATGGTGAGATCATCGTGTTGCTTTTTACCCCCACCAGAAAAAATCCGAAAGTAAAAGTTGCATACGCACCATATTCAACGAATCCTTCCTGGAAAAAATAGTGGTTAACGAAAAAAACAATTACACCAAAAGCCATTTGCGCCAATCCAGTAATGACTTTGAGATTGAGCAGGCCTTCGCCCATTGTGTGAAAATCCGCGGTATCTTTTACTTCATTCATTTACAGAATCAATACACTAGGAATTTTTTCCGCCTGTAATTTGCGCAATCAATTCATCTACCTTTTGCGGAAGTACATTGAGTTTGATCGCGATCTTTTTTATGAGTTCCACTTCGGTTGGACTAATCTCATGATCGACTGTCATCACCATTAATAAATCCTCGATTTGCAGTACACTTTCTTCGTGTGATTTCGGCACCACAAACTTTACTGAATCGGGATTGTCTTTTATTTCCTTGATCTGATGTTCGGTGATATTAAATTTTTCTGCGAGGTACACCATCATGTTCCATTCTTCTGTAGCCATGTGGCCATCGGCCAGTGCTACTTCAATGAGGTTTTTAACATGACTACGTCTAAGGCCTCCTCTATCAGACTTGAAAATGTTTGAGAATATATCCATCGTTGAATTTTTCAGAAAGCTACTACTTATTTTCTTTTTGTGCTTACGAACATGCTTAAATGATATTCACAAATTGGATAATCAATGTGTATCTGTTGAACCACGCTGTGGTTCCATTTTTAATTTTCATAGACCACCCCAGATTTCATCGGGGGCTACAAATATTAAATCCCTCCGGGATTCCAGTTTTCAGAGCTGAAAACAATCGCTTACATATCATTTATGGTAATCGTAACACAACCAAAATCCCGAAGGAATTCAATGATAATAAAAATCAATCTGATTTGATCATCTGTTGAACCACGCTGTGGTTCCATTTTTAATTTTCATATACCAACCCCAGATTTCATCTGGGGCTATAAACATTGAATCCCTCCGGGATTCCAATTTCAGCGCCACAAATAATCGCTTATTATCTCGGATAATAAGCGTTACACAATCTGAACCCCACAGGATTCAATGATAATAAATCAATACTGTCCTAAACGTTTTGATTTAGTGATGTAATTGTTCAATTCAATTAAATGTGAAATCTTTTTTAGGATTTTCAGAATAGGATCCCCTGTATGCATTGTGGGATTGTTACTGGAGGTGGGTCTTCGAAGGGT
>JBGTGG010000332.1:0-16462 GCA_041746855.1 Cyclobacteriaceae bacterium
TTCCTGAACCTTTCCACAACTTCCATTACATCACGCTCATGCACTTGCGCAATGGCTGCTATTTCTGAAAGACGGGTAGGTCTTCTGATCCCAAAATTTTCTCCACGTTTTTCGGTGATCGCTTTAAACAATACTTCGCAAAGTTGTTGTTGATCTGCATTCAACTCATCAAAGGCCTCATTCGCGTGCATCGACAAGGCTTCCGACATGGTTCCGATTGCCTCGTAGTGTTTCAGGTCTACTTGCTCTTCCTCAAAATCTTTATTGGTTTGCCAATACGACCACGTGCGCATCAACGCATGTTGAAGAATGGGAAGTTGATCAGGATTGTCTCCTAAATCATTTAATAATTGTTGTGTTAAGCGAGGAGAAATCGTGGCACCACCCACGGCCACAGGTCCCTCAATGGCCCAGCGCTTCTGCTCACGGGTGAGTTGCGGAATCAGATAATAACTATCATTTATCTTTCGGGTAAGTTCCTGGAACTGTGCGCAATCACCAATAAAATCCGAACGCATTGTAATCCCAACATAAATCGGAAGATCAGGATAATCCACTGCTTCCATTAGCAGGTTTACGAAAGCAAGCGTTTCGTTGATGGAGGCAAGTGAATTTGAATCTTTAAATCTGAAGAGTTCCTCAAACTGATCGACCAATACAAGATAATTGGTATCTTCTTTTTTTCTGGATTGTTGAATTGCTTCTACTAACCCCAGCGAACTACTCCGCAGCATCGTAGCGTAAATAGTGCGCTTTATTTTTTTCTCCTCATCGTCTGCGTCAGCGTATTCTTTGTTGTTTGCTAACAACGCGTTCGCGAGATTGTCAATAGGAGCGTGTCCCGGCCGCGTTACAACCACATTCCAATTTGGACTATTCTCAGCGAGAAATCCACCATATAAAATGGGCATTACACCACAATAAACAAAGGACGATTTACCAGCACCGGAAGGGCCGATGACGCCTACAAACCGATTCTTCGAAAGTTTTAATAACACTTCATCGCTTTGCCCCTCCCTTCCGAAGAACAAATGACTTTCTTCCATACTGAAAGGCCGCAATCCCGGAAAAGGATTCGTGGTAAGTATTTCTTTCTGTAATTCGATTGTTTCCATTGTCTACTAGTTCGAAAGATCAGCCATGAAGTTTTTTATTGATTCAGCATACTGGTCGCTTCCGTTTTTGTAAACATTTATTTTTTGCTGAAGATAACTTTCTGAATTTGTATCGGAGTCTGTAAAAATTGCTTTTCCTTTGATCGGTTTTTTTCTTCCAAAGCCGGGGGCCTTTAGTAAATCCAATGCTTTCATGCGTACCCATTGTTCATTTACACTTCCTTTGTAGATGATGGCAGCGTCCAGGTTTTTCAAGTTCTCAATGTGATGTTTTCGTAATTCCAATAACTCCCCTTCAAATATGGGCAGCATCACTTTATATCCAGAGCGTTCAATTGCTTGAATAATAGGACGCACAGCTTGCTGGTCAATTTTGTCGTGCATCAAGTAAACAGACTTTCCGTCATCCTCATCGGATTTTTTGCGTTCACGAATTTCCATCAACTCTTCGCGCATGATGTTTTTAAAGTCTTCAAGAGGTGTTTGCAATATCTCGGCCCCTTCTTGCACTTCGGCATCGCGTTTTAACGTGTCAATAAATGCCAATTGTTTTTCACTGGCGTTGGATAGGTTGGGGGAAACCCAAATCAAACGAGTGAATTCGTCTCCTTTTTCTTTTGCATCAAGGCTTTTTTGTGCTGCCAATACATTTTGAATATCTACCGAAGATTTTTCTGATCCCGAAGGGATTTCACCGTAAGCTGATCCGATAAGATGGATTGACAGGTGGCTTTCTTCTAAGTTCTTTATAACCAATGCCTCAAGATCGTGCGCGTTTCCGGGAAGCGATTGGTTTGGCAATACTTCATATCCGTGGCGTGTCAATTCGCGTCTGATGATATTCCGTTGTACGGAAAGATCGTGGCTTGTTTCTGCAAGGTAAATCGTTTTGCGTTGGAAGAAATTTTTAACGGCAGGTTGCTCACCATCCTTCAGATACACAAGGGTATCTGCGATATCAAATGCAAGATCGACCATTTTCATCCAGTACTGGCGTTCGGCTTGAGAACTAAAGTAGTCGGTGTATTCGCGTATTTCACCGGAGTCCGTATCCATATGGTACATTTCATATCCTAACAATTCGCGAAGACGTGGAGGTTGTTCCTGATTGCTAAGGGGTGTTTTGAAAACTTTAAAGACGCGGTTTCTGCTTTTGTTGCTTTGTTCGATGGCTTTGTAAAACGATTCGAGGTGGTCGAGGCATTCCCCTGACTGATTGAATTCAGTTGACAGGATGGTCACCAATGTGGCAGCGTTATCAAGGTTGGGCGAAGTAAGGTTGTCGTGTTCGCCCTTCATTAAAATGTTTGGTTTTTCACCTGACACCTGGGTCAACATCAGCTCCAGGAATTTTTTGAATTGAGAAACCCACGCTATCGCGGGACCAGAATTGGGATCATTGTCCTTTTCTGCAAAAACGATGAGTACGTCAATATCAAATTTCATTGTTGGTAGAATTAAGATGCATGCCTATGGTATTATTTTTCAAGGTACTAATTTAGTTTTTTCAGCATTGCTTCTGAATCTTTATTTTGGATTGAAGCAATATTTTGAATGAGCCGTTGTACAAACTCATGGTGATTGGCCATTACAAAAAAGAAATCCATTCGTTCAATTTTAAAAACAACAGAACGTTTCAGGGCTTGTATGCTATTGGCATAGGTAAGCTGTTCACTTTGGAAAAGGTCTCCATAAACTGCTGGTGCAGAAAGTTGTTCAACAGTAATTTTATCCTGTAGAAAAGCGACTTCCCCATAGGCCACAATAAATATAGGCGCATTGATTTCTGAACTGTCAAAATCAATGGTTTGGCCAACCTTCAAATCGATCGGTTGAATCCTTTCCGCAAGGTCGCTCACCATATAGCCGTGTATATTTTGAAATTCCGGAATCTGCTTGATGAGCATGATCATTTCAATATTGAGGAAGAAACCATCTTCCAACCCGTTGATCAATTCGTTTACTTCCAGGCTTGCGTCAATAAATTGCTTGTCCCTGGAAGGTAATCGCTTTGCGATTTCATCAAAAACGTTTTTGTCTTTTTTATAGATTGACCATGCGGCTGTTTCCTGTAGCAATCGGTCATGATTAAAAACCTGTGCGATCAATCCTTTGCTAATGCGAAAATCGGCCATATAGGCGGTTGCATGGATGGCGCAGACTTTTGTCCAGCGGTTGGTTATATTGAAATCCCGGTTCAATATGTAATTGATCATTTGGATCGGGGTGTAACTTTCGCGGGGGTAAAATACCTGTAGCCTTTTTAGTTTCTCTTCAGTAGGTAGATCGTCAAATAATGGAAAGAGTTTTGGTTTTAACTCAGCATCAACAAAAACATCCATCAACTCCAGCGCAAAGGCAATGTTATCGGGCTCACGCGAGTCGATGTTTTCACGGATCATCTGGATGGACTGAGGATCATAAAGTAAAGACAAAAGGATGGTGATCTGATCAAAATTCTCCAGCACTTCTTCCACCAACGCTTCCCGCAAGTATTTAAAATGCGGTTCCACAGGAAGTTCGCGGATAGCGGCAAGGTTCCAGATCGTTTTTCCAATCTCAGCATCCAATAAGGAAATGACCTCCCTTTTTTGACGTCCCGTTGCCTGATAATTAATATACCGCAAGGAGTATAGGATTTGTTTTACAATCCTTTTGTCGGGGTAGTCGGCTTTGCGCCATAATAATTGCAATGCATAATTTCCTCCAATACGTCCTATAATCTGGACGATCCGCAACATCACCTTGTCCTGTTGACCGGATTTATGGAAAGCATTTTCCAACGTGCCTAATATTTCTTCACCGGCTTCTATCAAAGCCGAAGCAGCGTAATGGCCAAAGGTGGTTGACCCTAATGTTTCGATCAACATCGGCCAGGTTTCGGCTGCCTTGATTTTGCGTGCGGTCACCAATGCTTCTATGCGCACCTTCGGATCGATGTCGCGCATGAGCTCAAGCAGAATAAAAATAGTTTTTGGGCCGGTAAGCTTACGTAATAATTTCGCTGCCAAAATCCGGTCGGATTGTTTTCCGGATTTTCCCAGTTGGATTAATTTTTCTGGCGCGATTGATAACAAGTCGCTGTCTTCCGAATCGCCAAATGCTTTTTGGGCAAGCCGGGAAGATGCCGTCTTGTTTAAATCCTCATCAATTCCCAAGCTTTTTATTTTGGATTGGGCAAACTCGCGCAACTCCCTATCTTCACTTGAAGCAAGGCGTATAACGGTGTTCTCGAACAAAACAGGTTCGAGGTTTTCCATGAGTTTCAAACTGTAGATCACTTTGCTTGAAGTTGTACTGGAAGCATTTTTTTCCAGGACGCTGCGAAGTGTAAACTCTTTTTGGAATTCTGTTGGAAGACCCCCTTTATTCGTCATAAGTGTTTTGTGCAGCGTAAGCCGGTAGTTGGCATGCATCCGATTGGCAATGAAGTACCATGCAACAACAATGGGTACAGTAAATATGGTGATATAAATAAACCCGAAGGCTTCCACCTGGTTGATCAGGATAATCAACCCACCTGCTACCAGGGATGCAAGGGCGGTGACCATTCCTTCAATCTTGGTTTGCACATCGATCCGGATAGTACTCTCGAGCGGAAGGAAATAAAGTTTGAAAGTTTGACTATCGAGGGCTTCCCGTAAGGAGCTGATGAACAATTTGCTTGTTGCGATCGCCACAAAAAATAAAAAGAAATATTCATCTGAAAGTGCGTAACCGAACGTAAATCCCAGGATGATTGCTGAAATGGAAAACAATGTAATAAGGATGGGGTTGATGAGCATGGCCACCCGCATTCCATATTCAGCAACAATTCTGTCGGAAATAAACGTCTGGAATATAAACCCAAAAACCACCACTGCCAATTCAAAGTAACTAATGAAATTTGCGAGTTCATTTTCGTTAAATTGTAATGTGGTAACACTTAAGAAAGAATAGTCAACGAAATTCCTCGCTATCATCGACACCACAATAAACAACGCCATGTAGACGATGTACCGGTTCTTAAAAAAATCGCCAACCCCTATTTTTTTATAAAGTTTCTTCTCCTCCGTAAACGTTTTGGTCTTCGCTGAATATTTCGTGTTAAGGATCAGGAACGTTCCAAAAAATAATGCAATGCTCGCCAATGAGATCGAGTATAGCGATTGTGTATCTATATACTTTAATATTTGAGGAATCGAGAAGAAAGCAATAATGGATGCAACAGCAGCACCTGCATCAACGGTTCCAACATTTTTTTTGGTTTGCCTTATATTGAACACCCTTGAGAAGGATCCCCAAAAAATCAGCAGGATCGTAAATGTAAAGGGGATAATCTGGGTAAAGCCGAGAAAGTAGATATGCTTAGGGTTTTCCAATAACCCTTCCCCAAATTCCAAAAAAGCAGTTATGCCGATCATTACGAGGATACTAAGTCCCGCTAATAGTGGAAATGGAATCTTGTTTTGAAGGAAATTATAGATAAAGGTGGCTACAATGCCGAAGGCACCGGACAGTAGGAAGGCATTCGGAAGGTCTATTTGTTCATCAAAATTGTTCAAAAACAAGGTAAGCGATGCAACACTGATGGTTGCCAAGAACATCCCCATGAAAAACCCCATAGTAAGGAATAGGGTAACCCGCCCCACTTCATCACGGGATGTGTTTAAAAGACGTACGAGTAAAGCCACCATAGGTACAGGTCTTGACCCAAAATTCGACATAATCGACCAAAAATCCTAGATTTTAGTCGATCTAACGGATTTTACAACCGATTGGCTTTTAAAGTGTTGGCACACAGCCGTAAAGTTTTTGTTAAATATTCTATTGAAATAAATCCCGCTTGTAAGGTTATTCACTAAAATCAAACCATTTCCATCCTATTCTTAGTAGTATTGGCTTATTTTTGAATAAATCTTTGCGTATGAGAAAAGGATATTATCTATTAATTGTGTTGCTGAACGCCTCTATTGCCGGTTTTGGCCAAGGCAAATCACTCGCCAATGCAGAGCGCTTTTTTGGTATTCGGAATTATACAGAAGCCCTGCCGCTTTTCCTGGAAGCGATTGAAGCAGGTGAAAAGGATCCGATGGTGCAGTATAAAGTTGGGGTTTGTTACCTAAACAGCCGGGATGCTTCCCAAGAGGTAAAAGCGATCCCTTATTTGGAAAATGCCTTAAAGGCAGGCGCCAACCTTCCTATCACTATTTATTATGATTTGGGAGAAATTTATCTGAAAGATGAGAATTTAACCAAAGCAGCAGAAGCTTTTACCAAGTATAAAGAACTTGCAAAGAATGACAAGAAGGCCATTGAGAAAGCTGATAAAGCTTTAGACGCCTGTCAGAATGCAGCCATATTTATGTCGGTTCCCCGCAATTTTAATGTCCGAAGCATGGGAACCAATATTAATTCAAGTTATACGGAGTACAACCCGGTGGTTTCTGCCGATGAAAGTGTGATGGCCTTTACCGCATTGCGCCCCAACACAGGAAAAACCCGTACCGGAGATAAGTTTATTGAATCGATCTATATTTCTTATAATAACTCAGGAAGCTGGAGCGCACCGGAAATGGTACCCGTGGCAAGTGAGTATAATGTAGGGACAGCCGGTATTTCGCCAGACGGCAGGGAGATGATGATTTTTATGGGTGGGGCCAATGATCCGGGAAGTATTTTTGTGATCAACAAAACGGGTGATCAGTGGAGCAAGCCTTCTATTTTGGCCAATACATTGAATACTCCGAAGTACATTGAATCCACTGCGAGCATCACCCCCGATGGTAAAGTAATTTATTTCGCGAGTGATCGCATTGGAGGCCAAGGCGGAATGGATATTTACCGTATTGAAAAAAATGCTGACGGTACATGGACTCGTCCGGTAAACCTGGGGCCGGAAATCAATACGAAAGACAACGAAGATGCCCCCTTTATCCATCCTGATCAGCACACCCTTTTCTTTACTTCTGATGGGCACAACACCATGGGCGGAAGGGACATTTTTAAAACAACATTGGTCAACCAAAAATGGACCAAGCCCGAAAATATGGGCTACCCTGTAAACACAACTGCCAATGATAATTACTTCACGTTATTGGCCGATGGTAAACGTGGCTATTTCTCTTCCGACCGGAAAGGTGGGCTTGGCGGACAGGATCTTTACTCTATTGATATGCCTGAAGATGCAACCGGAATTCCTTTGACACTGATCAAAGGAAAAATTTTGAATGCGGAGACAGGCAAGCCGATGGCAACCAAAATTTATATCATTGATAACGCCACCGACAAAAAACTTGATTTCGTTTATAATCCTGACCCTGAAACCGGAAATTATTTAATTATCCTTCCACCTGCTAAAGATTACGATGTGATCATTGAGTCGGAAGGATTTCTTCCCTATACTTTGAATATTTATATCCCCAACCAAACGTATTTCTATGAGTTGTTTCAGCAGATCAATTTGAAAACCATTAAGCAGTTTGATGTGGTAGTAGGGCAGGAAGTACAGGTGAAGAATGCTTTTTATGACACCAACCAGGATCAGAAAACAGAACTGCGAAAATCACATGAAGCCCAATTGGTGCAAGGTGGCAATGTAGATGTGTATGATATGATGTTGGATTTGATGGCCGCACAGGATGAAAAGGGGATTGAATATCTCGTTGACTTAATTGAAATGAAAAACCCCATTGAAGGTGTGAACTTCAATGAAAAGGAGAATTCAAAAATTGAAGTGGCAACGCGCGTTTATTACTATGATGAAAGCGATGAGAGCAAGTTTGAACAAAAGGATGTAGGCGGCAAAAAGATTTTCTCCTTGCCAACATTTGAAGTACGGGAAGAAGCTGCTCGCCAAAAAGGACAACAACAAAAGCAAACCGTTTATGATAAAGCTGTGCTAGCGCAAAAGGCCACCATCTATTTTGACGCAGGAAAGAGCGACATCAAGAAACAATACCTTGCCGAAATCGATAAAATTTTAGCTTCGCTTAGCAAGTACCCGGACCTTGGAATTGAGATCAGTGGGTTTGCTTCTGCTGAAGGATCTGAAGAACTGAACCGTGAAATTTCAAACCAACGCGCCATTGCAGTGTTGGATTATGTAAACCACAGAGGAATTGTAAGAAGAAGAATTGTAGCGAAAGGATATGGTGCTACCCAGGATCAGCGTGCTTCAAAAGAAGAAGGCAGAAGGGTGGAGGTACATGTGGTGGATTTGAATTCGCTTACCCAGTAAATAAAGTTTATCCATAAAACACTTAAATATAAAAAATCCGATCCTGTTTCAGGATCGGATTTTTTTTATGGATCTAAAATGAAAAACGATTAGACTAATTGCGCTTCAAGTTTTTGTGACAATACAGATTTAGGAACAGCTCCAACCTGTTTATCTACAATCTGACCACCTTTGAAAACCAAAAGGGTCGGGATGCTTCGTACACCAAAGCGGCCAGCAATCTCCGGGTTTTCATCTACATTCAACTTTGCAACAACGGCTTTACCATCATAATCGCCAGCTAATTCTTCTACTACCGGACCAATCATTTTGCAGGGTCCACACCATTCTGCCCAAAAATCCACTAAAACTGGTTTGTCAGAGTTGATGGTGGCGTCGAAGTTGCCATCATTAAGTTCAATTGCTTTGCCCATTGGTATAAAATATTAAAGTATAAAAAGATAAAAATTTCAAGTTATTCGGTCAACGCAAAGATATGGTAATTTGGTTCCAAGGGAAGTGGTTTCTGTTGGTTTTTATGAAAACTGGATTTCCATAAGATGGGATATGTTTTAAACTGAAACGTTTGCCGTTCATGTTCGTAGTTGACAAGCGGGGTTGAATATTTTTATGCAGTTAGCTTCTAAGCTTCGATGTTCCGTACGAAATAACCTGAAGCAAACGTTTTCGGGGTTTGATCAGGAATAATCATATTCTAACAAAAGAACAAAAGGTACATACGGCTTGCTTTTAACATCAGGTTGATTCAATTTTGCGCTCGAAGTGATAAAAGCATTGTTTCGTTATATTCTTGTCTTTGGTATCCTGCTGTCAAGTGGATATAGTCAGCTTTATGCTCATTCAAGCACGGGGTCTTTTAATTCTTTAACAGAAACTCATTCAACGCTTGGCAATGCAACGCTTCAAGCAAACAGCGCTGTTAAAGCTTTCATCTACGTTCCTCTAAGTTCAGAAAGAAAAAAACAAACTGATATTTCTGATGTTGCCGAAGTTAAAGCGGAGGAGGATGAAGTGCATCTTTCGAAAAAATCTGTTTCGGGAAGAAATTATTCTACTGTTTCTTTTGATGCGCAATCAGCTGTATACTTTTTTCACTACCTAAAGCATCAGACGTCTCAGCGCAAGCAAATTTCTTATCATTCATCTACAGCATCACGCATAGTTGTCTTCGGAGTATTCCGAATCTGATCCTTCATGTCGCCAGGCAAAATTACTAGCCTGATCTTCTCCCTATTTTAGTATTGGTCATTATTTAAGTAGCCATCCAAATGGGGTTTTATGCGCGTCTTTCGTGCATATATTTTTAAAATCATCGAATAAAATTTTATCGTTTAATCGAAAACAAAATGAAGAGAATTCTCATAAGCTTGAGTTTGTGTGTATTGCTATACAATTCAAGTTGCAGTTCAAAGCATGAAGAACATAAGGAGGTAGAAACAAAATTTCTGGTCACCAGTCCAATTAAAATGGACACATCAATTACAAAAGAGTATGTATGCCAAATCCGTTCAATCAATCACATTGAAGTACGAACGTTGGAAAAAGGATATCTGCAAAATGTTTACGTAGATGAGGGGCAATTTGTGAAGAAGGGTCAGTTGATGTTTCAAGTGATGCCCATGCTTTATCAAGCAGAACTACAAAAGGCACAAGCTGAAGCCAACTTTGCCGAAATAGAATATCTAAATACAAAATCACTTGCGGATAGCAACGTGGTTTCAAAAAACGAATTGGCATTAGCGAAAGCAAAATTTGACAAAGCAAATGCTGAAGTATCATTAGCGCAAGTGCATCTTGGGTTTACACAAATCAAAGCTCCTTTTGATGGTATCATGGATCGCTTTCATGTGCGGCTTGGAAGCCTCGTGGATGAAGGCGAACTGTTGACCAGTTTATCAGACAACAGTAAAATGTGGGTCTACTTTAATGTTCCAGAAGCGGAGTATTTGGAGTATGAAACCGTTATCAAAAAAGATAGTCTGGTACACGTAAATCTGTTAATGGCAAATAGCAAGCTCTTTAATCATTCAGGGATCATTGAAACTATTGAGGCGGATTTTAATAATGAAACCGGAAACATTGCGTTCCGTGCTACATTTCCCAACCCGAAAGGTTTATTGCGCCACGGTGAAACAGGAACAGTATTAATGAATACGTTGCTTAAAAATGCAATGCTGATTCCGCAGAAATCTACTTTCGAAATCCTGGATAAAAAGTATGTCTTCGTTATAGATAAAGACAACATCGTGCGATCACGACACATTACTATTCTGGCAGAACTTCCCCACATCTATGTGGTGAATGAAGGCTTGGAAGAAACTGATAAAATACTTCTTGAAGGACTACGTCTTGTGCGCGAAGGGGACGAAATACACTCTGAGTTTGTAAAGCCCAGCACAGTATTGTCGCAGTTAGATTTATATGCGGAGTAAGAACGTACCTAAAAAATTAAAGAAATGTTTAGTAAGATATTACACAGGCCCGTCTTTGCGATAGTAATTTCGGTCGTCTTTATTTTTGTGGGATCGTTGGCGATCAAACAGCTGCCCATCTCACAGTTTCCAGAAATCGCACCTACAACGGTTAGCATTTTTATTGCCTACCCTGGGTCGAGTGCAGATGTGTTGATAAAGTCTACGCTTATCACCTTGGAAAATTCAATCAACGGTGTTCAAGGAATGCGGTATATGACATCGGATGCAACGAGTGCAGGAGAAGCAACATTGAGTGTGATCTTTGAGCCTGGGACTGATCCTAATCAAGCGGTTATCCGTGTGAAGACAAGGGTGGATCAGGTAATGCCACTCTTGCCAGATTTGGTACAACGTGAAGGGGTAATCATTACACCGATTCAACCCAGTATGTTGATGTATGTAAACTTGTATAGCACCGATGAACATTTGGATGAGAAGTTCCTATACAATTACGCTAACGTAAAAATGATTCCTGAAATCAACAGGATCAACGGAGTTGGTAGAACGCAAATATTGGGAAGCAGAACCTACGCAATGCGTGTATGGCTTGATCCTACACGCATGCGTGCCTATAGTATTTCCATTGAAGATGTTATGGAAGCAATGGGCGAACAAAGTATTATTGGTAGGCCGGGTAGGATAGGGCAGAGTTCCGGTATTGCTGCCCAATCTCTTGAGTATGTGCTTACGTACAAAGGACGGTACAATAAACCCGAAGAGTATGAAAGTATTATAATCCGGGCGAATGCGGAAGGTGAAAGTATCCTCTTAGGTGATATTGCAAAAATTGAATTGGGCAGTGAGTTCTTTGATATCTATTCCAATCTTGATGGTCATCCTTCAGCAGCTATTGTGTTAAAACAAAACTATGGCAGCAATGCCAGTGAAGTAATCAAAGAAGTAAAAGAATTGCTTACCGAGATGAAGGCAGACTTTCCTCCGGGAGTAGATTATAAAATCAGTTATGATGTGTCACAATTTTTGGATGCCTCCATTGAAAAAGTATTGCATACACTGGGGGAAGCTTTTATTCTAGTAGCCATCGTGGTGTTTATTTTCCTTGGCGATTGGCGTTCTACGCTGATTCCGACTCTTGCCGTTCCAGTGTCGTTAGTAGGAGCATTTTTCTTTATGCAATTTTTCGGACTATCGATAAACTTGATTACGCTGTTTGCTTTGGTATTAGCGATTGGTATTGTGGTGGATAATGCGATTGTGGTAGTAGAAGGAGTACATGCCAAAATGGAGGAGAAGAATCTTTCGCCCTATATGGCTACACAAGAAGTGCTTCATGAAATCAGTGGTGCCATCATTGCCATCACGTTGGTGATGACTGCGGTATTTGTGCCGTTGGTATTTATGACAGGACCGGTAGGAGTTTTCTACCGTCAGTTTTCAATTACCATGGCAACCTCTATTGTGCTTTCAGGAGTAGTGGCGCTTACACTGACACCGGTTTTGTGTGCTATGATTTTGAAAAATAATCATGGGAAGCCAAAGAAGAAAAGCTTGCTCACGCGATCTCTTGACAGCTTTAATAGTGGGTTTGAAAAGCTTACCGGAAAGTATGCCAGCTTGTTGCGATTAATCGTCAATAGAAGAATGGTGACGTTTGGCATCTTGTTGCTTTTCGGAGTTGGTATTTTTGTAGAGAATCAAATTCTTCCCTCCGGATTTATTCCTGGTGAAGATCAAGGTACCATTTATGCGATTATTCAAACTCCTCCGGGCGCAACACTAGAACGTACGAATCAAGTATCCCAAAGGCTTCAAAAAATATGCGAAGAAGTTGACGGAGTAGAATCTGTTTCTTCATTGGCAGGTTACGAAATCATGACAGAAGGAAGGGGGTCTAATGCGGGTACGTGTTTGATCAACTTAAAACCTTGGTCTGAGCGGGAACAATCTGTAAAAGAAATCATGGAGGAACTGGAAGAAAAGTCCAGGAACCTTGGCGCAATTGTAGAATTTTTTGAACCTCCAGCAGTTCCAGGTTTTGGTTCATCGGGTGGTTTCTCTTTGCGCTTGTTGGATAAAAATAGCGAAACCGATTACCATGATTTTGATAAAGTCAATAAGCAGTTTATTGATGATATGAGCAAACGGAAAGAACTTACCGGCTTGTTTACTTTTTTCGCGGCCAACTATCCGCAGTATGAATTAGAGATCGATAACAAAGCGGCCATGCAAAAAGGTGTCTCTATCGGTAAGGCGATGGAGAATCTGAATATTCTAATAGGCAGTACCTATGAACAAGGCTTTATTCGGTTCGGGCGATTTTTCAAAGTGTACGTACAATCGGCTCCTGAATTTAGAAGACTTCCCTCGGATGTGTTGAATTTGTTTGTGAAGAATGATCACGATGAAATGGTTCCGTATTCGTCTTTCATGAAACTTAAAAAGACACAAGGACCCAATGAAGTGACACGCTTTAATATGTATAACTCGGCAGCTATTCGTGGGCTTCCTGCAAAAGGGTATACAACAGCGGATGCCATTCAAGCGATACGTGAAGTTGCCAAAGAGACGTTGCCAAAAGGATATGACATTGCATGGGAAGGTCTCTCGTATGACGAAGCGA
Organism: Cyclobacteriaceae bacterium; assembly: GCA_041746855.1. Lineage (GTDB taxonomy): Bacteria > Bacteroidota > Bacteroidia > Cytophagales > Cyclobacteriaceae > JBGTGG01. The sequence continues at coordinate 13,390 of JBGTGG010000332.1, forward strand.
GTAGTGGCAACGAATCCATTTATATTTTCATCATCGTATTGGCGTTCGTTTACTTAGTGTTGGCAGCGCAATATGAAAGTTTCCTGTTGCCACTGGCAGTAATATTTTCATTGCCTGTTGGGGTTTTTGGATCCTTCTTGTTGCTAAAATTAATGGGATTGGATAATGATATCTATGCACAAATAGGCATGATCATGCTGATCGGTTTGCTCGGTAAAAATGCGGTGTTGATTGTTGAGTTCGCTGTCCAGAAGCATCGACACGGAGCAACAATATTTGAAGCCGCTATCGAAGGGGCCAAGGTTCGTTTCCGTCCGATTTTAATGACATCATTTGCGTTCATCGTAGGATTGATTCCGCTGGTTGTAGCAACCGGAGCAGGTGCTATTGGAAACCGTACGATTGGTGGGTCGGCACTAGGAGGGATGTTAATAGGAACTGTTTTAGGAGTAATCATTATCCCTGGCCTGTATTACATTTTTGCAAACATGGCCGAAGGTCGTCAATTGCTAAAAGGTGAACTCGACCGGCCTTTATCAGAAGAATTCGAACACAAAAAAACGAAAGAAGAAAATGATTAAGAAACTAATAAATCGATACTTCGTGGTTGCCTTTATGGCAGCAACGTTTTGGGCGTGTGCGCCATCGCTGGTAAATAAAACTGCTGATACTTCTTCGGTGCCAGAGAGTTTCACGAGTGCAAAGGATACTGTCAATACCGCAAAAATTTCTTGGAAGGATTATTTTACTGATCCTTATTTGAATGCATTGATTGATACAGCACTTTACAATAATCAGGAGCTGAATATTACCATGGCTGAAATTGAAATTGCACGCAATGAAGTGCGGGCGAGGAAAGGGGAGTACTTGCCTTTTGTTGGGATTGGTACCGGTGCAGGTGTTGAAAAAACAGCACGCTATACGAGCAAAGGTGCGAACGATGCCAATACCGAGATTATGCCAGGGAAAGAAATGCCTGAACCTTTGCAGGATTATGTACTCGGTGCGTATGCAACATGGGAGTTGGACATTTGGCATAAGTTGCGCAATTCAAAAAAAGCTGCGTACACCCGGTATCTTGGTTCCATCGATGCGAAAAATTTTATGGTAACGAATTTGATTTCTGAAATCGCAAATTCATATTATGAACTTTTAGCACTCGATAATCAATTGGACAATGTCAATGAGAATATTCGGATACTGAATAATGCATTGGTCATTGTGAAGTTGCAAAAAGAAGCAGCAAGGGTAACAGAGCTAGCAGTAAAACGATTTGAAGCGGAGGTGTTAAAAAACCAAAGCAGACAATACTATATACAGCAACAGATTGTTGAAACTGAAAATCGGATTAATTTTTTGGTGGGAAGCTATCCGCAACACATCAATAGAAATGCTGCAACCTTTAATGACTTGATACCACAAACCATTCATGAAGGTATTCCTTCACAGTTGTTGGAAAATCGTCCGGATATTCGGCAGGCTGAATTGGAATTGGTAGCAGCAAAACTGGATGTGAAAGTGGCCAAAGCAAAGTTTTATCCATCAGTCGGGATTTCAGCCAGTGTTGGTTTTCAGGCGTTCAATCCTAAGTATTTCTTTAAGACGCCACAGTCGTTGTTGTTTTCGTTGGCAGGAGATTTGGTTGCACCGTTGATCAACCGGAATGCAATCAAAGCCGATTATTATAGTGCCGATGCGAAACAAATACAAGCTGTTTATAACTATGAGCGTACCATTTTGAATGCATATATAGAAGTGGCCAATCAACTTTCGATGATTGCCAATTTACAAAACAGTTATGCGTTGAAAGCGCGGCAGGTGCAAGCACTCACAGAGTCAATTGATATTTCGAATACACTATTTAGATCTGCGAGGGCAGATTATATGGAAGTATTGTTGACGCAACGAGAGGCATTGGAATCCAAGTTTGAGTTGATCGAAACCAAGAAGCAACAGATGAATGCTTTTGTAAACATATACCATGCACTTGGTGGTGGATGGGAATAAGAGAAAACAAGTAGTTTAGGTTGTTTAAAAATGAAAAGCCATTTCACGATAAAGTGAAATGGCTTTTTTATTTATTATTAGTGTAGGTGATGTTACATCTTTATTTAGTCGGATACCAAACTTTAGAAGTTCCAATGGTTCCGTTAAACTTGAATGGCGCTTTATCATAATAATCAGTCGATACTGGCGAACCTAAATCACTACCAAAGTCGAGGCAATCATTTGCTGTAAATGCCAATGGGGCAGTCATCGGCACTTGACCTTTCGCTACCTCTTTTCCATTCACTTTAAGTGTGATGTCCATTGGAGAACCACGCTTTGGAGAAACCAATCTGGAAACCACCTCAATGGTAACTTTCCCTGTTGGCAACTTTGTTTTAGACTTGATTTGGGTTCTGGTAATTTCAAATAAGTTATACTCATAACATAAATAACCGTCTTTTATGTAGCAAGCGAGTCCACCTGAAAAACCTCCGAGCGCATATAATACTCCATTTGATTTGCTTGGTATTGTTATCTCCATGCTTACATCATTATCAGATTTGCCCAATTTTGGCGCTGTAAATTCCGGCATGCGCTCTATACGACCGCTGAAAGTCCACTCGGTATAAGGTGTCGCTGGAGCATCCTCCGGGTGGTAAACAATAGACCACAGTCCTCCACCAATCGGAAGATTTTTATTTTTGGCCGACTCTACTAAGAACATGCTCTTCATTTCAGCAAGCTTCTCAGGCATTTCTTTGGCTAAATCGTTTGCCTGACTCCAGTCTTTATCAATATTGTATAATTCCCATGTATCATTTTCAGGATTCCAGGTAGCCGCACCTGCTGGAAGTCCGGGAACCCAAGGATTTCTTAAGCCGAAAGCTGAAGCAAACCAACCATCATAATACAGGCCGCGGCTTCCCATGATATCAAAGAATTGTGTTTTTCGGGTTCCTTCAGCTTTTGGGTCGGCAAAGGTGTAGTTCATGCTAACTCCATTGATAGGATCTTGTGTAAATCCATTTACAACTTTAGGTTCTTCTATTTTTACAGCTTCATAAATCGTAGGCACAATATCGAT
>JBGTGG010000333.1:0-12097 GCA_041746855.1 Cyclobacteriaceae bacterium
ACTTCATGCAGTAACTTATCGGGATGAACCGTATAAAGCGAACCTTCCAATTTCACTTCTTTTGTAAGCCCGACCAATTGCACATTGAACAATGGCGATTTCCCGGAAGCTTGTAGAAATTGATTCACGGCTTTGAATATGTAATGCGGATCGGCAACGGCTTCGATTACTGCGGTTTCCAGAATTAAGATCGATACATTTTTCATTTTTAAACCCATTTAAAGAGAAGTAAAGCTACAAAATGAATTTGTCATAATCAGCCCACTGAAGTGTCGCGAATGCACATTCAACGATTGAAAAAGTATGTCCACATTTGTATTGTAAATGAAACAACAACCAAAATATATAATCATGGAACCTACAAAAATCACCATTGAAGCGACCATCAATGCTAACATTGAAAAGGTTTGGAAAATCTGGACAGACCCGGAGCACATTGTAAAATGGAATGCCGCATCAGACGACTGGCATACAACGAAAGCTGAAAACGATTTACGTGTTGGAGGTAAATTTTCTTCGCGCATGGAAGCGAAAGACGGAAGCTTCGGATTCGACTTTGAAGGCGTCTATGATGTGGTAGAGAACCACAAACGCATCGCGTACACCATGAGCGATGGCAGAACCGTTGACATTCTTTTCACCAAAGAAGGCAACGCCACCAACGTAGTATCCACGTTTGAGGCTGAAGCTGAAAATCCTGTTGACATACAACGCGATGGATGGCAAGCGATTCTCAATAACTTTAAAAAATACACCGAGGCATTCGGAACGTTTGAAAAAATAACGTACGAAATAACCATTAACGCTTCGCCCGAAAAAGTCTACTCCACGATGTTGGATCAGGAGACATATAAACAATGGACGGAAGCATTCAATCCAACCTCCCGTTACGAAGGATTATGGGAAAAAGGATCGAAAATACTTTTTCTTGGAACGGACAAGGATGGAAATGTCGGAGGAATGGTAAGCCACATTAAGGAAAACATCCCCAACAAATTTGTTTCCATTGAACATCGCGGAGAAGTGCGTGGGGAAAACGAAATCACAACGGGTGCAAATGTTGAAGCATGGGCAGGTTCTCACGAAAATTATTCATTCAAAGAAGTAAAAGGAGCAACACAAATAGTAGTTGATGTAGATGTGGTTCCAGATCACAAAAGTTATTTTGAAGAAACCTGGCCCAAGGCGCTCAAAAAACTAAAAGAGATTTGTGAATAATTAACCACATAGTTACATAGTCCATTAACTGGTTTCAAAAAGCAGATGAATATATTTCATAAAGCAATTGGTAGAGGCTTGTTGAAAAGTTTATCATCAATGTTTTGAAAGAGGAGTTTTACATAGAAAAATAAATTTTTCATAGAGTGACGAGCTTGTTTGAAGCGCAGCTTCTTACCTATGTGAAACTTTTGATATCTCCCAAAGGAGTACTTATTAATTTCAACTGTTCAAAACTATTTAATGAAGGACAAAGCCATTTTGTGAGTGAGTATTTTAGTCTACTCCCTAAAAGCTAACATCTATGTCTCTATGTGGTTAAAAAAAACTAAAACTGAGATGTTCATACTAAAATTCAACTTATGATTCAACCTATTTATCCCTGCTTGTGGTTTGATGGTCAAGCCAAAGCAGCAGCAGAAATGTACTGCTCTGTTTTCAAAAATTACTACCGATACCGATCTGGTGGTAGAGTTTGAACTCAATGGACAAAAATTTATGGGGCTAAACGGTGGTCCACATTTTAAATTCAACGAAGCCGTTTCTTTTGTTGTGAATTGTGAAACACAAGGAGAAATTGATCACTACTGGAACAAACTTACCGCTGATGGTGGACACGAAGACAGGTGCGGGTGGCTGAAAGATAAATTCGGTGTCTCCTGGCAAATCGTGCCAACCATTTTAGGGAAACTTATGAGCGACCCGGAAAAAGCACCACGTGTGATGGATGCCTTTATGAAAATGAAAAAATTTGATATCGAAAAACTAATCAATGCATGAGCAGGATTAACTCGTATTTAACATTCAACGGAAACTGTCGCGAGGCCATGACCTTCTACAAAGAATGCCTGGGCGGTGAACTTACCTTCCAAACGATTGGTGAATCACCATTGTCGGAAAAGATGCCGCAACAAATGAAAGACTGTATTTTACATTCCACGCTTGCCAAGGATGAGTTGGTATTGCTGGCAACAGACATAACACCCTCCTCGGGATTGATAAAAGGAAATACCGTTTCGCTTTCGCTGGATTGTAAAAATGAAAAGGAAATCAGATCGTATTACGAAAAACTTTCAGCCGGAGGAAAAGCCGATCATCCGTTGGAAGATACATTTTGGGGCGCATTGTTTGGCGGGCTTACCGACAAGTTTGGCATTCACTGGTTATTAAATTACAATCGCAACATACTATAATCATCTCCTATTATATCACTCATTAAAAAATTAAGACATGAAAAAAACTAAAATCATCTTTTGGATAACCACCGGTTTCATCTTTCTTTTTGAAGGGGATATGCCCGCACTGACCGGCAATACAGAAATTGCGGTGGAAGGCGTTCGGCATCTCGGGTATCCGGATTACTTCAGGGTTGCACTAAACATTTTTAAAATAATTGGAGTGCTCCTCTTGATCATCCCGCAAACACCATCGCGTGTAAAAGAATTGGCGTATGCCGGATTTGCATTCAATTTTATTTTTGCCACCATTAGCCACATAAGTGTGGATGGTGTAACCCCGCTTACATTCTTGCCAATTTTTGTATTTGCAGTTTTAATTGCATCCTATCTAAGTTATCACAAACTGCAAGGCGCACATGAATAAGATTGACACAGCTTCCATAGACACCTACATTGCTTCGTTTCCTGCAGCTGTTCAGAAATTGCTTGTGAAGATGCGGGCAACGATAAAAAAAGCTGCCCCAAAAGCAGAAGAAAAAATAAGTTATGCGATGCCCACATTTTACCTGAATGGAAACCTCGTGCACTTTGCAGGCTACAAAACCCACATTGGGTTTTATCCTGTTCCTTCGGGAATTGAGGCATTCAAAAAAGAACTGTCAAAATACAAAGGCGCGAAAGGTTCTGTACAATTTCCATTGGATGAACCGTTGCCATTGGCATTGATTACCAAGATTGTAAAATACAGAATGAAGGAAAATCTCACAAAGAAAAAATGACACTGCGTACGTGCAAAAACGGACATCAATATTATAAGACAAGTGATTGTCCTACGTGCCCGGTGTGTGAAAAAAACCGCAAACCCACAGAAGGAATGCTCGTATTGTTATCCGCACCGGCCAGACGTGCTTTTGAAAATGCCGGGATTAAAAATGCGAAAGCTTTATCAAAATTTACAGAAGCTGAAGTATTAAAACTCCACGGAGTAGGAAAAACTTCATTGCCTATACTTCGCGATTATTTGGCACAAAAAGGAATGACGTTTAAAGAAGGTTAACGAATGCACGTGAATACCATTGAAGTTTTCCGCACCACGATTTCCACAAAAGGGGAAGCCACTAAAATCCTGGAGAAACTGCATACCCTTTTTCCAAACGTTAAAGCCACCCTTGACCTGACCGATTGTGATCGCGTGCTGCGAATTGAAGGGGAAGGGTTTTCCATTACTGAAGTTGTTAAGGTTGTTAGGGATGCTGGGTTTGAGTGTGCGGTATTGGAGTAGGGACTTCTGTTGTAAATCATATTATCCGGCTCTAGCCATAGCTTTCTCATGTATAGGAACTATACGTGATAATCCTATCATGTATAGAAATTATCATTATTGAGATAGGCGGAAAGGAGTTAATGGCATATAATAAATAATAGATGTAACTTTCCAGATATGATCAAATCGGCATGTCTGGATACATCGGTTTTTGGCGGATACTTTGACGAAGAGTTTTCGACTGATACCATTCCATTCTTCGAACGAATACTCAAGAAAATATAACAGTCGTTGTATCTGAATTATTAGAAAATGAACTTTCTGGCGCACCTGATTTTGTAAGGGAATTTTTTGTAACCATTCTAAAAGGAAAAATCCAATATGTTAACATTACTCCGGAAGTTGAAAAACTTGCTGATAATTATATCCTTGAAAAAGTAGTTGGATTGACAAGTTATGCCGACTGTACACACATCGCACTCGCAACAATAAATAAGGCAGACATTTTAGCAAGTTGGAACTTTAAGCACATTGTAAACATTGACAGAATTAGGGGATATAACTCTGTTAACTTAAAATTTGGCTATCCCTTATTAGAAATTCGAACACCGAAAGAGATTTTCAAATATGAAGACTAAAGAAGTAAAAACAACTAAGGGGGTAGTAAAACAATTAAGAGCCATCAGAGATAAAATAAATGTTGAGCTGGAAAAGATGACCGCTGAACAGCGAACCGAATACTTTCGTAAAATGCGGGAAAAAAGTAGTCTTATCAAGCGATAACAAAATGATTAAATTGGCTGCGATCGCGTGCTGCGAATAGAAGGAGAAGGGTTTTCCATTACTGAAATTGTTAAGGTTCTTAGGGATGCTGGGTTTGAGTGTGAGGTAATGGAGTAGGTAGAATTGATTCTCTCTAATAAAGAAACATAATATCTTCTTAACCGTTTACCGACAAAACGAATAATGATCTCCATTAGAAATTACCTTTTAGCAATTCTGTTCCTATTGAGTATTCCAATTCAAGCACAAGAATCGCTGACGTTTGCTACCTATGCGTATGCCGATAACAACCGAATTCAAAATCTTGAACCACTTGCCCAATGGCTTAGCCAGCACTTGGGAATTCCGGTTAACGTAATTAGTTATCCTTCTGTTAAACAATTAATTCAGGGAATTCAAAATGATAGCGTTGACATTGCCATGATGAACACCTCTGGCTATCTTGTCCTCCAACGCAAGAACCCCGGTAAGGCGAAACCCCTTGTGAATTTATTGATGGCCAATCAGGAGATTACAAATTATGGTGGCTGTATAATCACATTAAAAAAATCCGGGCTAACCAGACTTCAAGAAGCAATACAAAGAAAAAGTTCAACACTTTCATTGGTTGCCCCCTCTTCAACCTCCGGTAATTTAGTCCCGCGCTTGTTACTCAATAAAGAAGGGATTCAAAATGCGGAAGAAACATTTGATGTAAGGTATGCTGGGACACATGCGCAAGTTGTACAAGACATATTGAAAGAAAAAGCATTAATTGGCGGGTGCGGATGTGCCGAGGTAGAGAAAGCACAAAAGGAAAAAGAGTTCGCTAACCAATTGGTGGTGATCTCCTCATTCAATGATATCCCGCTAGGGCCTATTGTTTCTAATTCCAGCCTTGATGTGCAGACAGCAAATAAAATTCAGGAATTGTTGTTGCACGTACATCAATCATCACCAAAAGCATTTACGACATTCTGTGATGGCTGGACAGAGTTCAAGTCTTCCTCATCTTTTAAGGCTGTTGATGATCATGATTATGATCCTTTTCGTTCCATGTTTGGAGACAATATGTTGTTGTGGAAAATAATCGAGTAGCAACAGATTTGGATAGCACGCTTTGAACAGGAAGGGAAGGCTTTTCAATTACTGAATTGCTAGGGTTGTTAGCGATGCTGGGTTTGAGTGTGAAGTATTGGAGTAGGAAATTCAAAGTAAATTCTTTTGGATTATTCTTTACGAGTAATAAGCTTGTTCCGGTATATTTGTATTGTGAAAAAAATGTATATCATAGCCGGACCTAACGGAGCAGGTAAGACAACTTTGTCGTACACAATTTTACCAGAAATCTTCGACTGTGATGAATTTGTAAATGCAGATGAAATCGCCAAAGGTATTTCACCATTCAACCCTGAGAAAGCAAGGATTAAAGCTGGCCGACTAATGTTGGAACGGATGAAAGAACTTACTCTACAAGGAGAATCTTTCGCCATTGAAACAACCCTTTCAACTAAATCATATCAAGGGTTTATAAAAAAGGCAAAGGAGCTTGGTTATGATGTAATTTTACTTTTTCTAGCACTTGATTCAGTTGAATTGGCGATCCATAGAGTACAGACAAGGGTAAGTGAGGGCGGACATAATATACCCATCGAAACAATTGTAAGAAGGTATTCTAAAGGAATGGTAAATTTTTTCCAAATTTATCAACTCATAGTTAGTCGGTGGATTTTAGTTGATAACTCAAAGGAGAACTTTGAATTTATTGCAGAGGGTTCGGGTTTAGAAATTATCATAAGAAGTAAAAACAAGTGGTTAAACTTAAAAGAAAAGTATAATGGGAATTAGCGAGCAACTACGAGACCTAGAAGAAAAGGTAAGTTTAGGTCTGAAGGAAGCCTATCGGAAGATGGTTGTGTTTAAAAAGAAGAACAATAGTCCGCTAATTGTATCCCGCAACGGGAAAGTTGTGTCCATACCTGCGAGCGAAATACTGCCTACCACAAATGCCAAAAATTAGTGCGCAAACTGGACTGCTAAATGTGCTTTAAACTTACTATTTAATTACCCTTTAAGAAATTCGTTAGCGAAGCCGGATTTGAGTGCGAGGTATCGGAGTAGAAACTCTTTTGCAATTCATTTAGAAAATCGTGGTAGATTAGTGGGTAAGCATACTGAGAGAATAATCATCAATATTGGTGATTATTCGGTTGTTGTGCCAACAAACTACACCTATGGAAATTCCTAAATTTCACGAAACCTTTATTCCCATTCTGAAGGTACTTGAGAACGGAGAAACACTCCAAACTCGAGAGATGTATCAGAAGGTAATCGATCAATTTTATACTGAACTAACTAAAGAACAGTTAGAACAAACAACAAAGAGTGGTGATCGCCTAATATTTAATCGAATCGCTTGGGGCAAATCCTATTTAAAAAAAGGTGGTTACATTGAATTTCCAAAAAGGGGATATGTAAAGGTCACCGAAAAAGGTCTAAAAAATAGTTCATCTAAGCTCACGCTAAATCAAGTTGAGAATTCTGAAAATTTTTTAGAATTTTATAATGAAGAGAATCCTAAAAGTACTGGATCCCCCACAAAAATTCAGAATGCTTCACCTGAAGATCTCATAGAGGAAGGGTTTAACCTGATTGATGTTCAAGTCAAGGACGAACTTCTGGAAAAGTTAAAAGGTATTGATCCTTTCTATTTTGAAAAAGTAATTCTTATCCTCCTAAAAAGGATGGGATACGGAGACTTCATTGAAACATCAAAAACCGGAGATGGTGGTATAGATGGCATAATCAATGAGGACAAATTGGGTCTTGATAAAATATACATCCAAGCAAAGAGATACGGTGAGAACAAGGTTAGAGAGAAAGATATTAGAAATTTTATTGGTGCTATGAGTGGCGACACACAGAAGGGGGTATTTGTAACAACAACATCATTCGACTCTGGGGCAATAAAAAAGGCACATGAAGCACATCATACGATAATTTTAATTGATGGTCCAAAATTAGTAGACTTAATGTATCAGTTTAATGTTGGTATTCAAATTAAGGCCACCTATGAAGTGAAGGAATTGGATAATGATTTCTTTGAAGCTGAATAACGAGTCGACCAATGGCTAACAGATGGGGAATTCCAAGAGAAGTTGAAGTTCGTGTAATCGAAAGAGATATTGCATGTGTCTATTGTGGAATAGAATTTAACGAAACAGATAATTCACGAACGAACAAGCCTTCATGGGAGCACATTGTGAATGACATAATAATAAACGGGACTGATAACATTGCGCTTTGCTGTATGTCATGCAATGCTAGTAAAGGCTCTAAGTTTCTAGAAGATTGGTTAAAAAGCGACTACTGTAAACGAAAAGGGATAACCGTTAATTCAGTAGCTGAGGTGGTTAAAAAAGCATTTTCTAATCCACCGAAACTTAAAAACTAAGCATAACAGCCACTAGTGGGATACGATACTTTTATAGATATTTGAAAAGTCTAGTTTGATGATGATAAGTTGGACGTTAGCGGTAATTACTAAAGGCAAAATGATGATTAGCTACTATGAATAAAATACTCAGAATTATTTTACTTGGATTTCTATTTGGATGTGAATCTGATGATTTCACCAATACTTTAATATTTAACGGACATGTCAGAAACAAAGATTTTGAATTACCTACTCCTTCAAAAAACATTAAAGTTGAAATTAATTATTATGGCGATTTTTACAACTTGCTTAAGACTGATAGTGCATTGACTGATGATTTCGGAAACTATAACTTTAAGATATTGGATGACGAAGCCATCAAGCAATACTCTATTCAACTAAGAGATGAGTATTATTTTAAATGTAATGGTCTATTTCCTGCAGTAAATAATTTTATCATCCCTAGAGATATTGATAAGTTAAAACCTAACTCCGACACATTAAACATTTGTGTAACAGGCAAGATTGAAATATCAGTTACAAAACTGAACCTTGCTGCTAAAGACACCTTAACGGTCAGTTCCACAATAAAGCCTGGTTCGTTTAGCATTGTTAGTTACCCAATAACAATTACTAACAGTAAACAATGGACCGATTACTATTTCACCAAAACGTTAAGTGTTGTAGAATACAAGTTTGTATTGAAAAAGGAAAATGGAGAACTTACCAACTGGAAAACGGAAAAGGAACTTCAACCACAAGTGACAAATGAACTGATGGTCACGTTCTAGAGAATAAGAATTTACCCGAACAAAAAAATAAAGAACACCATGAGCAACATCATCTTTGACTCTGGAATATCACTCGATGGTTTTTTCGCAGGAGATAACAGAGGTCCAACTAATCCAATGGGTGGGGTTTCAGGAAAACTACACCAGTGGATGTTTAAACAAAAAGCTTTTTGGAAACACATCAAAATGGAGGGTAGTGAAGAATACGGTGCCGACAGTACATTAATAGACGATGTGTTTGCCCCGCTTACATTATGGGGAAACGAATGTTTGAAGAAGGCGAAGTCGTTTGGGCAGAAGATTTATATGAAGCAGATGTGTATGTGCTAACACACGAAAAACGGGAACCCTGGATTCAAAAGGGTTCAACAACTTTTTACTTCATCAATGACGGAATAGAAAGTGCATTGGAAAAAGCAAAACAATCGGCTAATGGCAAAGATATCCGAATACAAGGTGGCGCGAATACGATTCAACAATATCTAAACGCAGGACTTATCGATGAATTTTTTATTCACATCGCCCCGGTATTTTTAGGCAGTGGAATCCGGCTTTTTGATAGTATCAACAAAGACAAATACAACATTCAAATTGCAGAAGTAATACCCGCTGAGTTGACTACGCACTTGCGATATAAACTAGCGAAGAAATAGAAACCATCTCCCATTACATCATGAAACTCTTCCGCACAATCTCCACTTCTATAACATTAAAAAAATCTTAGTAGATTAGTGGGCAGCATATAGCCGGAATAGTCACCAGTGCTGGGTCGACAACTCTGATAAAAAATTAACAAAAAACATAATTAATTTAAAAGTAAAAACATGAAATCAAAAAAACTATCCTTAATAATGCTCTTGATGCTATTGAGCTTTTCAGGCTTAAAAGCACAGGAGATGATGAATAGGGAAATATTACCAATTGTGCCTCCAGAACCAAAAACTTATACAGAATTGGATGTTCGTAACACAAAACCACCGAAGCCATTTAATGTAACTCCACCCGCAGGAGCTCCCAACGTAGTCATTGTATTAATTGACGATTTGGGTTTTGGTGCCACTTCTACCTATGGAGGGCCCATCAAAACTCCAACCATGGACAGGTTAGCAAATAATGGCTTACGTTATAATAATTTTCATACCACAGCTTTATGTTCACCTACAAGGATGGCTATTAAAACGGGTAGAAATCATCATACAGCCAATACGGGTTCAATTATGGAAACGGCTACTGCTTACCCTGGTAATACAGGATCGCTTCCAAGTAGTGTAGCGCCTTTAGCTGAAATGTTGCGCCTCAATGGTTATAGCACTGGTGCCTTTGGGAAATGGCATGAAACAGCTGCCTGGGAAACTTCGGTTTCAGGTCCTTTCGACCGCTGGCCTACCTATCAAGGCTTCGATAAATTTTATGGTTTCATAGGTGGTGAGACGGACCAATGGGCACCGCTTATTTATGACGGACTTAAAAAAGTGAATCCTCCTAAAATGGAGAATTATCACTTTACCACCGACATGACCAACCAGGCCATCAACTGGGTAAAAGCCCAACAATCGATGACGCCAGACAAACCGTTCTTCGTGTATTTTGCTACTGGAGCAGTGCATGCACCTCATCACGTATCTAAAGAATGGTCTGATAAGTATAAAGGACAGTTTGATAAAGGCTGGGATGCAGTGCGCGCAGAAACTGTTGCGAAGATGAAGAAATCAGGAATGATTCCTCAAAACACGAACTTAACACCTAAACCAAAAGACATAAAAGATTGGGATAAGTTATCGGCCAACGAAAGAAAACTATTTGCTAGACAGGCAGAGGTATTCGCAGGTTTTATGGAAATGACCGATTATGAAGTTGGTAGATTAATGGACGCCATATCGGAAATTGGTGAGATGGATAACACGCTGTTTATATTTGTAGCAGGTGATAATGGTACTAGTGCTGAAGGCGGTATGGTGGGTATGTACAATGAAATGACCTACTTTAATGGTGTTGAAGAAAAAGTTGAAGATTTACTGCCATTGATGGACCAATGGGGCGGACCAGGAACATTCCCTCATATGGCAGCAGGTTGGGCCGTTGCATTTGACGCACCATTTAAGTGGACCAAGCAAGTGGCATCTGATTTCGGAGGAACAAGAAATGGAATGATTGTTCACTATCCGGATGGCATAAAGGATAAAACTGGTCTGCGAACACAATTTACACATGCAATTGATTTAGCCCCAACAATATTGGAACTAGCTGGACTCCCAGAACCCAAAGTTGTACATGGAGTTCCACAAATACCGATTGAAGGAACAAGTTTTGCCTATACTTTAAACAATGCAAAGGCAGCTGAACGCCATACGATACAGTATTTTGAAATGTTTGGTAATCGCGCCCTTTATAACAATGGTTGGTTTGCACGTACCATTCATAGAGCACCTTGGGAAATGGTTAATTTACCAAATTTTAAGGACGATGTATGGGAGCTTTACAATGCAAGAGAAGATTTTAGTTTGTCAAAAGATCTAGCAGCTCAATATCCAGAGAAATTAGAAGAAATGAAGGGCTTGTTTATGTTTGAGGCTCAAAAACACCATGTATTACCTCTTGACGATAGAACCATAGAAAGGACAAATGCTGAATTAGCTGGTCGTCCTGACATTATGGGTGGTAGAAAAACGCTGAAGCTATATTCAGGTATGGAAGGCATGATGGAAAATTCATTTATTAATATTAAAAACAAGTCATTTTCAATTACTGCAGATATAGAAGTTCCTAAAGGAGGTGCTAAGGGTGTTATCCTAACGCAAGGAGGTCGTTTTGGCGGCTGGTCAATGTACATTAAGGATGGTAAACCAGAATTCACCTATAATTTCCTTGGCTTAGAGCGCTATATTATTACTGGTAAAAATAAACTTCCAGAAGGTGCTACAACAGTAAAAGTTGACTTTGCTTACGATGGCAATGGAAATGGAAAAGGCGGCATGGCTACTATTTATGTAGATGGTAAAGAAGTTGGTAAAGGACGTGTTGAAAAAACGCAACCAAATATATTTTCGGCCGATGAAACTGCTGATGTAGGTTTGGATAACCAAACGCCTGTTGCTTTAGGTATTGGATACGGCCCAACAGAAACCACCTTCACTGGTAAGATTAAGGAAGTGGTTATCGATTTAAAATAATGATTTTATAAAAAGTATATGGTGCTTAAAAGCACCATATACTTTTTATAACCTGTCGGTAAATGGGCTGATTTTTATATTATCAAAGACAATCCACTTGATGATATCCAAGCGTTGTACCCATACCTCACTATTTGAACTAAAGAATACATGACAGAATTACCTTTTGAATACTGGAATAAACTTTCAAATCAACTCATTCTGATATCCGTATTTCTTGGTGGGTTTTCTATTGCATTAACCGCCAACTTATTAATAAATGAATCGAAAACCAGGCT
>JBGTGG010000334.1:0-12480 GCA_041746855.1 Cyclobacteriaceae bacterium
GAAACAGCTGCTATGCGCACAAACTACCTTGCGGGGAATTATGGATTCGGTCATGCCAAACAAGCACTCTTTGAACTTATCCTTACCCGGTTTGAAAAAGAACGGAAAGCATTTGATTTCTACATGGGCAATCCGGAAGAGCTTGAATCGAAACTAAAACAAGGCGAAGAAAAAGCTCGTAAAATTGCTTTCGATGTTTTGGATCGGGTGAGAAGGAAATTAGGATTTAGCTAAGCTATTTAGCTTGCCAAACAGTTTCTTGTTTTTCCTTGCCAACCTTTATGGTAATCCGGGTTGGATTAGGTTCCAACAAAAGCCTGGTTTCACTTCCCGGATAATCGTCTACCTCCACATAAATCCCTTCCCCGATGTAGGCAATGGGAAGTAATACATCATTATCAGGACAAAGTTCATCGTGCACATCTTGTAACGCTTCTTCGAGATATTCCCCATAGGTCGACTGGAAATCATCTTCCATCGTATGCAACTCTTCTTCCAGATCGTCATATTTTGGATTGTTGTACTCGATTCCCTTAAGTTCTTCTTGTTTTTTTAGAATTGCCTGCAGGGCATTGTCCAGTGCTTTTATATCCATAATTAGGGATTTTGGTTTTACAAAGATTAAAGTTTTAATCGAATAGAAAAACAAGTAAAGAATGAATTGGTTTTTCGAATACTGAATAATCTTCGGCCATATTTGGCATTCACCGGTATTCCACCAATATTATTTTAACGATTGGTTAATTACAGAACTTCCTTCTCAATTATTCGCGTTCAGCGATAGTTGTATTACCTTTACATCACCTTATAATTTTTGTTATGACTGAAGATTTCTTGCCCATAAACGGTACCGACCACGTTGAATTCTATGTCGGCAATGCCAAACAATCCGCTATGTTTTATCAATATGCATTTGGATTTGAACTGATCGCCTATGCTGGTCCGGAAACAGGAATACGCGACCGGGCTTCATACGTGCTCAAGCAAGATAAAATCAGGTTGGTATTGACCACATCCCTAAAAGAAGAGGGTGCTATTGCCGAGCATGTTAAAAAACATGGCGATGGTGTTAAAGTGCTGGCATTATGGGTAGACGATGCCAAACAATCTTATAAAGAAACAATCAACAGGGGGGCTTCCAGTGTTAAAGAACCGGAAATAAAAAGTGATCACCATGGTGAGGTAGTGATGGCATCCATCAAAACCTATGGCGACACAATTCACACCTTTGTGGAACGCAAAAACTACAAAGGCCCATTCCTTCCGGGATTTCAAGCGGCTAAACCTACATTCAAACCCACCCCTATCGGATTAAAATATATTGACCATTGCGTTGGCAATGTTGAGCTTGGCCAGATGAACAAATGGGTGGAGTTCTATGAAAAAGTAATGGGCTTCAAGTTATTGGTAACATTTGATGATGAGGACATCAGTACGGAATACAGTGCGCTGATGTCAAAAGTAGTTTCCAATGGAAACGAATACATTAAGTTTCCGATCAATGAACCGGCAAAAGGAAAGAAGAAATCGCAAATAGAAGAATACCTGGACTTTTATAAGGGGCCGGGCGTGCAGCATATTGCTATCGCTACGGATGATATCATTCATACCGTTGGCGAATTACGAAGCAGAGGTGTTGAATTCCTGAATGTTCCTGAAATTTATTATGAAAACATTCTTGAACGTGTCGGTGAAATCAAAGAGCCTATAGAAGAACTTAAAAAACTCAACATCCTGATCGATCGCGATGACGAAGGTTATCTTCTCCAGATTTTTACCAAACCCGTCCAGGATCGCCCAACCCTGTTCTTCGAAATCATAGAACGCAACGGAGCCCGCTCTTTCGGAAAAGGGAACTTTAAGGCGTTATTCGAATCGATAGAACGCGAACAAGCGTTACGGGGAAATTTGTAATCGTTTGAAACCAACGGTGCTTAAAAAAACGAAATTGTTTTTATACAAGGTTCGGTAGGTAAGCGGTAGGTTTTTATCTTTACTATTCAAATTTTCAAGTATGTCTATAGAAAGTGAAGTAAGAACCAAAGCCAACCATTGGTTGGAAAGTCCCGCAATTGATACAGAAAGCAAAGCGGAAATTAAAAAGCTGCTTGCTGAAAGCGACCCGAAAGATTTAATCGATAGTTTCTATAAAGATCTGGAATTTGGTACCGGTGGACTTCGTGGAGTCATGGGCGTGGGTTCCAATTGCATGAACCGCTACACACTGGGTACGGCAACTCAAGGCTTAAGCAACTATCTCTTAAAAACATATCCCAACAAAAAATTAAAGGTTGCCATTGCTTATGATAGTCGTGAGAATAGTGATGTGTTTGCAAAAATAGTAGCCGATGTTTTCTCTGCCAATGGCATTGAAGTCCATCTCTTTCCGGAACTTCGCCCTACTCCACTCCTTTCTTTTGCCATTCGTTATTTGAAGTGTGATTCAGGCGTTGTCATCACCGCATCCCATAATCCAAAAGAATACAATGGCTATAAGGCGTATTGGAACGATGGCGCACAGGTAATTCCTCCTCATGACGAAAATATTATTGAAGAGGTAAATAAAATCACCTCCTTTGAACTTATCAAATTCAATTCCAATCCTGACCTTATTCACACCATTGGTGCTGAAGTGGAAGAAGCGTACTATGCAGAAATGCTAAAATTAATTCCGAACCCGGAGATCGTTTCAAAACATAAAAACATTCCGATAGTTTTTTCAAGTATTCATGGAACGGGAACTACCATGGTGCCTGTAGCCTTGGAGCGAATGGGTTTCACGAACATCCACATCGTAGAAGAACAAGCAGTGCCTGATGGGAAATTTCCAACAGTAAAATCACCAAACCCGGAAGAGAAATCTGCTATGGCGCTGGCGATTCAATTGGCCGATAAAGTGAATGCCAATATGATTTTCGCGACTGATCCAGATGCAGATCGCGTAGGTGTTGGTATTCGTGATCAAAATGGCGCCATTCGTCTGCTGAATGGAAACGAAGCCTTCTCTTTGTTGATGTGGTTTCTGCTGAAGAATCAAAAAGATGTAACGAATGCCTACATCGCAAAAACCATTGTAACCTCTGAGCTCGTGGATTCAATGGCCGTCAAGCTTGGCGTTGAATGTTACAATACCTTAACAGGCTTTAAGTACATCGCTTCGTTGATGGGACAACTGGAAGGAAAGAAAAGGTTTATTGCAGCCGGTGAAGAGAGCTATGGATACATGGTAGGCGATTTTATCCGTGATAAAGATGCCGTATCCGCTTGTGCATTTTTTGCAGCGCTTGCAGCACACGCGGTGGATGCCGGCAAATCACTGTACGAATGGATGATTGAAATGCATACCGAGTTTGGGTTCTATAAAGAACATTTGATCAACGTTACCAAAAAAGGTCAACAAGGTGCACAGGAAATCAAAGCGTTGATGGAGAAATTCCGGAACAACCCACCAAGTGAAATTGGCGGTTCAAAAGTTGTTCGTTCATTGGATTACCAAAACCTTAAGGAGAAAAACTATTCAACCGGTGGCACTACCACGCTTGATTTCCCTTCTTCGAATGTACTTCAGTTTTATCTGGAAGATGGAACAAAACTTTCCATACGGCCATCGGGTACGGAACCAAAAATCAAATTTTACATCAGCGTCAATGCGGAAGTAAAGGATAAAAGTGATTACGATCAGGTAAGTCAATTACTTGATCAACGGATTGAAAAGATCGAACAGTATTTGAATTCGATTTAAATGGTTATCGAAGCTTTACACTATTTATTTACACGCGATTTAGCACTTCTAAAAAAAGAAATCGAAGCCTATCCGGATACGGCAAGCATTTGGAAGGTGGAAGGAAAAATTACCAATTCAGCTGCCAATCTTTGCCTACACTTGTGTGGAAACCTCCAGCATTTTATCGGAGCTGTTCTTGGCAATACCGATTACATCCGAAATCGAGAACAGGAATTTTTGCCCAATCAGGGGATTAGCCAATCAGCGTTGATTGCCGAAATAGAAAAGACAAAAGATGTTGTTTTAGCAACACTATCAAATCTTGATGTCACAACTCTTCAAAATGATTATCCGCAGCAGGTCTTAGGCAGGACATTCAGCACCGTAGGTTTTTTAATGCATTTGGCCGGACACTTAAATTATCACCTTGGCCAGATCAACTATCACAGGAGAATAATTACGCATTAGTCCTACATGAGTCATATTTGAATATTGCGTGCCTACAGCACTCAGGATATAATTAATCCAATAGCTACCAACATTTCATGCCTACGGCATGGGAAAATTCCAGAGAGGCGAATGGCTTACAGAACTGAATGTAATTCACGTTTAGTTGAATATGACAAAGTAGGATTAGTTATTGAACCACTCCGTGGTTCTCCTTTTAATTTTGCAAACAAACCCCAGATTTCACCTGGGGCTATCAATATTGAATCCCTCCGGGATTTGATTTTTCAAACCTATCAATGGGTAGATTACAACAGATTGAGGTGAATAATCGGAGCGTCACCTGAATCCTGAAGGGATTCAATAAAAATAACACTGAATATAATGCAATGATTTTGATTCTTGCAAATTGGCAGAACAGCATCGAGACCAAATGTGTCCAACTGTTGTAACCTTTGTTGTGCTTGTCGGACTGCTTTTCCGCTACCAGCTTGGAAAACTTTCTGTGGTCAAGCTTTGGAAATAATTTACGAGAATAGGGTTATGTTTGACATCAAAAGTGGTTGGTCTTTTTGTGCATCTCAAAGGTAACTTTGAGTTAAAAAAAATTCCTTTTTTTTAATCGTTAGAACGCTAATTGTTTATTACAGATTGATGAGAATAATTCGGAGCACCTTCTGAATCCTGAAGGGATTCAATAGAAATAACACTGCATGAAATGCGGTGATTTTAAACCATCGCGGCCAACAACCCTGAAGGGGTTGAACAATCCGTAATTAGGAATTAGTAATCCGCAAATCAGAAATTCTTACCTTTGCCGACTGATATGAAAAAGGTCGCTTTTTATACGCTGGGATGCAAGCTCAACTACTCGGAGACGTCCACGATTTCGCGGATGTTCGAAGAAAAAGGCTATAAAAAAGTCGATTTCACTGATACACCCGACATATTCATTATTAACACCTGCTCGGTTACCGAAAATGCAGATAAAAAATGCAAGAAGGTTGTCCGCGAAGCGCGCTCCATTTCCCCGGAAGGGTATGTGGCCATTATTGGTTGCTATGCGCAATTAAAACCCAAAGAAATTTCAGAAATTCCAGGTGTGGATGCTGTTTTAGGTGCTGCTGAAAAATTTAGATTAGTTGAACTATTGGATGGATTTGTAAGATCGCCCGAAGCTGTTGTGTATGCATCGGAAATTGAAGAGGCTAAGAAATTCAATACTTCCTATTCCATGCACGATCGTACCCGCACGTTTTTGAAAGTACAGGATGGTTGTGATTATTCCTGTTCTTTTTGCACGATTCCATTGGCACGCGGAAATAGTCGAAGCGATAGCATTGTAAACATTGTAAAAACCGCAACCGAAATTGCGCAGACGGATGTAAAAGAAATTGTTTTAACCGGTGTTAATACAGGGGACTTTGGCATTCAGGAGGGCACACGTGTCGAGCATTTTATCGATCTTATACAAGCACTTGATGAGGTTGAAGGAATAGAACGCTTCCGTATTTCTTCTATTGAACCGAATTTGATCACCGATGAGATTATTGATTTTGTATCCCAATCAAAGCGGTTTGTGCCGCATTTCCATATCCCGTTACAATCGGGGTCGAACAAAATTTTACGATTGATGCGCAGACGCTATCAACGCGAATTGTATCAATCGCGTGTAGCCTTTATTAAATCAAAGATGCCGTATGCATGTATTGGCGTGGATGTGATTGTGGGATTTCCGGGCGAGTCGGATGAGGACTTTTTGGAAACCTATCAATTTCTTAATGAACTAGATATTTCCTATTTACATGTGTTCACGTATTCCGAACGGGAAAATACCCTAGCATCTACGATGCAAGAGGTTGTTCCCGGAAATAAACGCTCGGATCGTTCAAAAATGTTGCATATTCTTTCTGAAAAGAAGCGGAGAAAATTCTACGAAGACAATATCGGGCGCGCATCACAAGTCCTTTTTGAAAACGATATACAAAATGGGCATATGCATGGCTTCACGGAAAACTATATTCGTGTTGAGGCGAAGTATGACCCTATATTAATTAATGAAATGGTGGACGTTTCGCTTTCCAGCATTGGCGAAACGGGAAATATGGTGGTCGCTGAATTGGATCTTCAAAGCGTAGTCCATGAGACGAACTGAGCGTTTGCAACACTTTTGAGGTAGAAATCTACCTTTCTTTTTTAAAAGGCTCATACTCAGCCACCTTACAATTCAATGTATTGTTTCATACCTTAATCACTAAAATCCATTGAATCAGAAAATCGCTATACATACTCTTTAGTGTTGATTAACAGCTAGTTAAAAACATTATCTATCCCATTTAAATGTTAAGATTTCGTATCTAAAGGGGTGACGAGGTGAAATATTCGGAGGTTTATTTTTCTATAAATGCCCTAAACGCCAACTCTTCTTGCATCGATTAGAATACTGCCTTTACTACGAAATGCCTTTTTGATCGACCTCCTACCTTTGATCTATCAAAAAAAAACATATAGTGGCTATGAAAAAAATCTTATTGATCGCGATTGTCGGCATGTTTATACTAACATCCTGCGGATCCACCGACTACCTGGGATGTCCGGCTTACTCCAGCAATCAGACCATGATTACCAAACACGGTAAGAAGGCACAATATCGATACGTAAAAAATAATAAACCCAAAAAAATCAAAGTTTGGTAGAGGGGCCCGAGAAAGAGAGCTGGTGTTTGGAGCCAGGTGTAGTTGAGGCTCTCTTTTATTTTACCATCCCATCAACGATTTCAATTTTCCTATCGGCCATTTCCGCCAACTCTTCGTTGTGCGTTACAATCACAAAAGTCTGATCCAGTTCTGATCGGAGTTTAAAAAACAATTCGTGTAGTTCAAGTGCGTTCTTCGAGTCCAGGTTTCCACTCGGCTCATCTGCCATTACCAATTTAGGGGAATTAATTAATGCGCGAGCAACCGCAGTGCGTTGTTGTTCACCTCCCGAAAGTTCACTTGGTTTATGGTCTGCACGATGACCTACGCCTAAAATTTTTAAAAGCTCCAAGGCTCTATTTCGAACTGTTTTTTCATTGTTTCCACCAATCAAGCCGGGAATCATAATATTCTCCAGCGCTGAAAACTCTGGTAGTAAATTGTGGAATTGAAATACAAACCCCATGGTCTGGTTACGAAATGCAGCCAGCTCTTTTGAGGAGCGATTAAATACATCAACCGAATCCAGAAAAACATTTCCTGAATCGGGGATATCCAGTGTACCCAAAATATGTAAAAGTGTGCTTTTTCCGGCACCCGATGCCCCAACAATTGCAACTACTTCACCTTTTACGACTTCCAAGTCGATACCTTTTAGTACTTTTAAAGCGCCATAAGATTTTTCAATCTGAACTGCCTTGAGCATCTTTGTGAGATTGATTAATAAACCAATTAAGGCCTAAATAAACTAGTTTCGATCCAAAACAAAAAATATGAACATTCACGAATACCAAGGCAAGGAATTATTGAGTAAATATGGAGTCGCCATTCAGCGTGGTATTGTAGCCGATACGCCCGATCAGGCACTTGCAGCTGCAAAGGAACTTCAGGCAGAAACAGGCACCAGTTGGTTTGTTATTAAATCTCAAATTCATGCCGGGGGGCGCGGAAAAGGCACAGTGCAAGAGACCGGTTCAAAAGGTGTGGTATTGGCAAAAAGCCTGGCAGAAGTGACTGAAAAGACAAAGGCAATTTTAGGCGGAACGCTTGTTACCATCCAAACGGGTCCGGCCGGAAAAAAGGTGAACAAAGTCCTCATTGCAGAAGACGTATATTATCCGGGCGAATCCGAACCCAAGGAATTCTATATCAGCATCTTGTTGGACCGATCAAAAGGTGTTCCTGTGATTATGGCTTCCACTGAAGGTGGGGTCAATATTGAAGAAGTAGCAGAAGCAACTCCTGAAAAAATCGTAAAAGAATGGATTGATCCACGCTTGGGATTGCAACCTTTTCAAGCACGAAAAGTAGCCTTTGCGTTGGGCATGGAGGGGAATGCCTTTAAAGAAATGGTGAAATTTGTTCATTCATTGTACGCAGCGTATGTCGGGTTAGATGCCTCGATGTTTGAAATCAATCCGTTGCTAAGGACCTCCGACAATAAAATCCTGGCTGTTGATTCGAAAGTTAATCTTGATGATAATGCATTGTTCCGTCATAAGGATTTGGCAGAACTGAGGGATATTACTGAGGAAGATCCATTAGAGGTAGAAGCGAGCAAATCAGGGTTGAATTATATCAAACTGGATGGCAATGTGGGTTGCATGGTGAACGGAGCCGGATTGGCAATGGCCACCATGGATATTATTAAATTGTCGGGGGGAGAGCCTGCTAATTTCCTTGATGTTGGAGGTGGGGCAAATGCAGAAACCGTAGAAGCAGGGTTCCGGATCATTTTAAAAGATCCCAACGTAAAAGCCATCCTTATCAATATTTTTGGGGGTATTGTGCGTTGCGACCGTGTTGCCAATGGTGTAGTAGAGGCATACAAGAAGATAGGGGATATCCAGGTGCCAATTATCGTGCGCTTGCAGGGTACCAATGCGGAAGAAGGGGCTAAAATCATTGAAGAATCCGGCTTAAAAGTTTTTTCTGCCATCTTATTGAAAGATGCTGCTAAAAAGGTAAGTGAGGTCTTATAAATAGGCATTTTTATAAAAAAGGCTTATATTTCGTAAAATTGGGTGAAATAAAATCTTCCATGTGCACACTTGAAGACAATTATTAACAGATGAAAAGGATAATTATCGTATTTCTGGCGCTCGTTATAACATTACCAGAAGTGTTGGCGCAAAGCTTCTATTCCATCAGACGTGAAAGGGATCTGATCGCCACGTTCGGTGGGGGTACTGCCACCTACTATGGTGAACTTGCCAATCCAGGTGATTATATTGACGCTAAGCCTACCTTTAATGTAGGATTGCAATATTATTTTACAAATCGAATCAGTGGTCGTGCGGAGCTTACTTGGTTCCAATTAGCAGGTGATGATGCACAAGCAGATGATGGCAGTCGTGTGCGAAGGAATCTTTCTTTTTCGTCCAATAACCTTGAATTAAGTGCTACCGGGGCCATTAATTTATTTCCCATGGGCCAACGTTTTTACCAACGTCCTCCTATTAATTTTTATGGATTCGCGGGTATCGGTTTGGCTTATATCAACCCAAAAGCTGAATACGAAGGTCAAAAATATGCACTTCAACCCCTCCAGACCGAGGATGTAAAATACAGTAGGGTTCAATTTGTTGTACCGTACGGAATTGGAGCACGACTAAAGGCCGGCCCTTTTGTAAACGTAGTAATTGAAGGTGGATGGCGCTTTACTTTTACTGATTACTTGGATGATGTAAGTACAATTCATCCCGATAAATCTTCATGGAATGACCCGATTCGCATCGCATTGTCTGACAGAAGACAAGAGGGTGACCCAACCCTGGATCCCTATGCACCCGGAGTTCAGCGGGGAAATCCTGATAAAAATGATCAGTACTTCTTGCTGAATGCAAAAGTGGAAATTTACCTTCCGAGTGGAATTTTCGGAACGAACTCGCAAAGGAAATTATACAATAGAAAAAGAAAGGCAATCTATCGGAGAAGGTAATTACTCCTGATGATCCAGCACTTCAAACCGTGAGTAATTGCTCTTGAATTCAGGAACAATTTCCTTCATTAATGCTACCATTTTCAATTCATTCTTGTCGTTGATAAGTTCATGGAACAAATCAACCAACCGGTTTATTTCCTGATAATCGTACTCCTCCACTTTTGCAATCATGATCTTTGAATGATGGGTGGGCCGCGTATTTTCTGTATTGCCCAACAATTCTTCGAATAGCTTTTCCCCTTCCCTCAGTCCCGTAAATACAATTTCAATATCGCGATCTGGTTCCAAACCGGAAAGCCAAATCATCTTTCTGGCCAGATCAACGATCTTGACCATTTGTCCCATATCAAAAATAAATATCTCCCCACCTTTCCCCATTCCCCCAGCTTCCAGCACCAATTGACATGCTTCCGGAATAGTCATAAAAAAACGGGTTATTTCCGGATGGGTAACCGTAATTGGCCCACCATGCTCTATCTGTTTCTTGAAGACGGGAATCACTGATCCATTTGATCCCAACACATTTCCAAACCGCGTGGTTACGAACACGGTGTGCTCCTTCCCTGTCTTTTCCAGTTCATTATTCAAAGATTGAACATATATCTCCGCTATCCGTTTGGAGCATCCCATCACGTTGGTAGGATTAACCGCCTTGTCGGTGGAGATCATGACAAATTTCTTCACTTTGAAATCAACGGATAAATCAGCAAGGGTTTTCGTCCCAAGGATATTGCACAATACTGCCTCCGAAGGATTTCTTTCCATTACCGGAACATGTTTATATGCCGCTGCATGAAATACCACTTCGGGTTTATGCTCATGGAAAATAGACCTGATCCGGTCGGCATTGGAGATATCCGCCAGATAAGGAATGACGGAAACACGGGTATCCAGCCTGGAAATTTCGCGCTCTACTTCATAAAGTTCTGATTCTGCCTGATCAATAAGGATTACCCTTTCCGGGAAGTAACGGATTACTTGATTCACAATCTCCTTTCCAATAGATCCCGCAGCCCCGGTGATGCATATGCGTTTTCCCCGTAACTCGGCCTCCAAATTCTTATTGTCCAATTTAATGGATTCCCTTCCGAGTAAATCTTCAATTCTGACATCCTTAATCTGCGACAAACTAAGTTCTCCTTTCACCCACTTATCAACCGGGGGTACAACCCTTACTTTGACCTGGTTTTTAAAACATATTTCAGCGACTTCATTTTTCCGCTCTGTTGAGAAATTCTTTGCGGTAATAATCAGTTCATCGACAGCATACTCAATCAAAATATTGTTGAGGTTTTCACTTTGGGCCGAAAATATTTTACACCCATCAATTACTTTCCCTACTTTGTTTGGATCATCTTCCAAAAATCCATGAACCTTCAATGTGGGTGTTGAATCAATTACATGCTTGGTGATAATTCCCGTTTGCCCAGCACCATAAATAAATACATTGGACCGCTTCAGAAGTGCCTTTTTATAAAACGCAAAGATGTACTTGACCAGAAGTCTATAATTAAACAGAAATAGGAATGACGCCAGGAAGGTTATGAAGATAACTGAATAAGGAATCAGGTTGATGCGAAAGTTATAATAGTAGAGCAGGTTGGTAATGCATACCAGTATCAAATTCAGAATTACCATCGAAAAAATTCTCGCGCCATCTTGTAATCCCGTATACCGGATAATTCCTTTATAACTATTGGTTATCAGTATGCTCATTATTCCAAGCCCTGTATAGATTCCTATTCCATATAGAAAATCATACTTATCAAGATCAGTAATCGAAAAATTAAACCGAAGCAGGTATCCCAAAAGGCAAGAGAATGAAATAATCATTAAGTCTATCGTAATGATCACCCATCGGGGCAGGATTCTAAGGTTTCTAAGGAATTTTATCATAACGGAAGATATCCACAAAAATCATTGTTATTCACTCGAAAAACAAGCTATTTCTTTTGTATGATATGTCCCTCGGTAAAATCATTGGTTATTATCTTAAGCCAGTAATACCCGGAAGAAATGTGGATTAGATCAAGGTCAATTGCGTCCATCCCAGCGCCATACATCACTTCTTTTCCCACCAGGTCAAGTAAGACTATTTTAAATGGAACCCTACCCTGTTTCTTTATTATCGTTAATTGATCCTTTGCTGGATTCGGAAACACACTAAAATTTTTACCAATTCGCTTTCGGTCGAAGTAAATTGAATCTGAAGAGACGCATGCTCCAACCTGAACCTGAAGAAAATACTCACCTGAGGTGGCTGGTATAATGAACTGGGAATTTCCAATTGGCTCGCCCTTGTAAAACCATGAATTGTTATTTTCATAGCTCGAAACTAAACTATCCCCCATCTCCTTAATGACAACCGGTTCAAAATCAAATACGGTTGCTACCGCCATTCTCCTCAGCCCAACACATCCTTCATTCGAAACCGGTTCAACATAAAAAATGGAAGATGCTTCAAGTTCAATCCTAAACTCATTGGTTGATTCGTGAATGGGTGTTTCACACGCTTCGCAGGCATACCACCTTAAAAAACCACCGGAAAAATTTGCACTTAAAACAACTTCTCCTGGTAAACAGGTGCTCCCATCTATCACAGTATCAATTACAGGAGTTGGTGTCACCGTTATTTCAAATGGAATTTCCAACGTTGATCCACAGGAAGG
>JBGTGG010000335.1:0-4237 GCA_041746855.1 Cyclobacteriaceae bacterium
GATGGAATGACCGCTATTTTGGGGATGGATAAATTTTCAAAACTTGAGCGTGAAATATTGTATCAATATGCAGGTGGAATAATTGCATCGAAAGTAGGATCCTTTAAAGAATCTAAACAACTAATAAACGGGAAGGTAGGGCATATTACCATTTCACAAAAATCAGCCTTTAGAATTCTGACTGAGTTTGATTACAAACTAGCAGGTAAAATGATGGAGTTATAATTAACTTATGGGGAAATGAGTTTTTCAATTAGATATATCATATCTCAGATTTGTATTTAGACAAATGAAATACCCGTTATTTATAGCAATCCTCTGTGCTTATTCAAGCTCAACACTCGCACAATCTTTTACATTTTATAATTATTCCTTAGAAGAGGGATTACCCAGTTCTGAAGTCTATCAAGCTTACCAAGATAAGATGGGCTTTATATGGTTTGGAACTGATAATGGAGTCGTTCGTTATGATGGAAATGAGATGCATACGTTTCATGTGAAAGATGGACTTAGCGATCCAGTGGTCTTTGGTTTTCAAGAAGACGATAATGACCGAATATGGTTTACTACTTATTCTGGAAAACTTTCATATTACGAAAAAGGTGAAATAAAGAAATATAAATTCAATGATAAAATTTCCAAAATAATGGAGAATGGCATCATTAGTTTCACATATTCCAGTGAAAGAAACGAATTAAGTTTTATGGTGAAACACATAGTCGGTAAAATTGATTCATTAGGGGTTATGGAAATTGATTCTGTCAAAAAAAATGGTCTCCATTATTTTAGTACTAACAATACCGGTATTCTAGCCGAAACTCGTGCCCCCCGCAATAACAAAAAATATAAAGTTACAATCGATAAAAAGGAATTTGATTTATCACTTTCAAGTAGACCCTTTACTCTTGATAATTATAATGGTCGTTCTCGTTTTGTTCATTGGAGAGATAAACTATATTTAAGTATTAAGAATAATATTTTTGTCTATAATGGAAATACTGTAGAAAGAGTCTATTCCGGAGATGCGCCCATTATCAGTCTTACAGTAGATAGGGATAATAATTTATGGATAGGTTACATAAATTCGGGACTAGAATCATTCAATAATGATAAATTCATTAACTCAAGAACATTATCTTTTTTTAAAGATAAATCGGTAACAAGTGTACTGCAAGACAATCAAAAAGGGCTCTGGATCACAACCCTTGAGAGAGGTATCTACCACATTCCTAACCTGGTAATTAAGAACCATGAGCTTACAGAAGACTCTAAAATTATACAGGTTTCATCCATTGGAGATTCAGTCTTTATAAGCAATCAACAGGGAGTCTTAGAAATTCTTCATGGAGTAACGAGGCAAAATTTATGGCATAAAGAATTAAATTCACCAGTTCAGGCATTTTTCATATCTAAAAGAAATAAGATTTTTCTTTACTCGGATGTTCATATATATGTTCTTAATTCATCCCTAAATATCGAAAAAACTTATACTGGTGATGCACTCACATTTGCCGAAGATGCCTATGGTGATATTTGGACATTTGGAAATCAATCAACAAACAGGTTTAATAGTGAAGGAGAGCGTTTATCTAGAATTATCTTACCCCTTCGCCATCGAGCCTTCATATTACATGATTCATTATTCTTTCTTGCGGGTAAAACAGGACTTTCAATTCGAAACAAAAACCTCAAAATAATAAAGTCCCTCGAAGAATTTTCGGATTACAAAATCACCGGTTTTATGACATTGGCGGATACCTTGTTAATGGTCAATACAATGGGTAGTGGTTTCACTCTTTTAAATACCAAAACATTTAAGCATCAAAAATTCGATGTTGAAAATAACTTCATTGCAAACAACATATACACTGCCGTTAAAAAAGACAGCGTCCTTTGGCTTGGTACTGAAGCGGGTATTGTTCGGCTTAATACTGAATCACTCTTAAAGAAAAGACCTGTCTATTCCCGATGGGACAAAAAAAATGGGCTCATCAGCAATGACATAAAATTCCTGGCAATTGCAAAACAAAATGTATGGGCATTCTCAGACAATGGATACTCTATTATTCCAAATGAACTTTTGAAGGAACAACAAAAAAATCCGACCCCCTACCTAAAAAGACTAGTTTTAAACGATAGTGTTTTTTCAAAAAATGAAGTACCCAAAACCATTAAACTCCCGCACGATAAAACCAGTGTCGGCATTCAGGTTGGTTATCTTTCATATAAAAACCAGAACATAAAAAGCCGATATCGGCTTTCGAAAAGCACACCTTGGGAATATACCAGGGAGCGCTCTTTTCAGTTTACTTCACTGGCTCCTGCCAGTTATTCCTTTGAATTGGAATACTCCACAGATAACATCCACTGGATCCCAACAAAAATTGATTTTAACTTTGTAGTAACACCACCGTGGTGGAAGTTGTGGTATTTTCAAGTGGGGTTGACACTTCTCTTAATGTCCATGATATTTCTTTATGCCTGGTTCCAAATCAAAAACTACCAGCAAAAAAACCGCTTGCTCAACCTTGTTAATACGCAACAACAAAAATTGGTACACGCTGAAATCAACATAACCGAACGCGAACGAAAACGAATAGCAAAAGAGTTGCATGATGGAGTCGGCACGAGCATTACAGCCATTAAATTGGGCGTGATGAGCCAACTCACTCAACACTTGCAGGGCAACCCAAAAATCCTGGAAATTGAAAACCAGTTCCAGAACACATTACGGGAGATTAAAGATATAGCGTATGATCTTACTCCACCCGACCTTGAGCGCTATGGATTATTCACCGCCATCAATAATTATGTAAATAAAGTATCTTCCTCAGTAGGTAAGGAAATCCGGGTGAATATCTTTGGTAACGATTTGCCAGAAGGTGAAATGGCGCTTTCTGTTTTCCGGGTTTTACAGGAACTGATTAGTAATTCTTTAAAACATGCTGAAGCAACCGAAATCAGCATTACCATTAATTCATTTAATGATCTGATGAGTATTATATTTGAGGATAATGGAAAAGGTTTCGACCCCTCAACCGTTGAGAAAGGTCTGGGATTAACAAATATTGAATCTCGGATACAATTGTTAAACGGAACAATTTTATTAGAAAGCACGCACTATGGAGTTTCTTATTTGATTGATATACCTATTAACGAGAACAACCTTGATTAAGACTTTACTTGTTGATGACCATAAAATTTTTGCTGAAGGACTTGAGCGTCTTTTAACCGAATCTGGGCATTTTGAGATCATTGAAAAATTTTATGATGGAAAAAGCCTGTTGGAAAATCTGCATCTATACGAACCCCAAATTTTAATTGCGGATATTGAATTGGGAGGATTGACCGGGTTGGATTTGATAACAAGAATAAGGTTGATAAAGCCTCGTACCAAAATAGTAATGCTGAGTATGCACGAGGATTCTGTATTTGCAAATGAATCCATTACGTTAGGGGCTGACGCTTTTCTCTTAAAATCAATGGAATACGCAACGCTCATTGATTCATTGTTGCAAATAGCTGAAGGTAAAAAAATATTTCCCTCGGCAAGAAAAACTATCCGCAATGAACCCGCTCCCATTTCAGATCGTGAAATGGAAATCTTAAAACAATTGATAAAAGGCAAAACAAGCCATCAAATTTCTGAAGACTTGAAGATATCGCATCTCACCGTTAAAACCCATCGTAGAAATATGATGCGTAAACTGAAAGTATCCAATGTGGCTTCTTTGATTCGTGTTACGATTGAACGGGGGTACATTTAAAATAAAATTTATCCCGGAATCACCCAAAATTGGGTACTATAAAGTCAGTTCAAGTCATTTTCAATATTATATTTAGCTGATAAACAATGCGTTACACTAACACTCTACTTATAAAGGAGTAGTGATGTTCAAGTAGCTTAACTTCATTTTTTGATTTTTATAACCTGATTTTTAAGGCAATCTTGCTAACAGATTGTAAGTACTGAGGCAGTTGTCCGTTTCGTTGTCCACCAGGAGGACATACATGGTTCAGTCACTTACGATTTAATTACTTCGCGATTATTGTTTAAATAAGGCTTTCTAAAAAGTAATTGCTACTTTATTACATGAATAAAACCAATACTGTCCTAAACGTTTTGATTTAGTGATGTAATTGTTCAATTCAATTAAATGTGAAATCTTTTTTAGGATTTTCAGAATAGGATCCCCTGTATGCATTGTGGGATTGTTACTGGAGGTGGGTCTTCGAA
>JBGTGG010000336.1:0-4221 GCA_041746855.1 Cyclobacteriaceae bacterium
CGATTTAATGACTAGTGAGGAGTTGCGTAAAAAACTCGATCTAAAAAAATATGTAAGCGAATCAGTTGGACTCCCCACGCTTACCGATATTCTTGCTGAGCTTGAAAAACCGGGTCGCGATCCGCGCGAAAAGTTTGAAGCGTTTACTTTTCAGGAAGGTGTCAACGAGATCAAAGACTTGAAGGTGGGAATGAAATTGCCAGGCATCGTAACAAACGTGACCAACTTCGGTGCTTTTGTAGACATTGGTGTTCATCAAGATGGATTGGTGCACATTAGTCATTTGAGTGATCAGTTTGTAAAAGATGTAAATGGCGTGGTGACAGTAGCGCAAAAAGTAGAAGTCACTGTTTTAGAAGTTGACGCTGCGCGAAAGCGTATTGCGTTGTCTTTGAAAAGTGATCCGTTCGGAAGTAGTCCAGCGCCAAGTAAACGTGAATATGCTCCAAACAAACCAAAACAATCAAAACCCTCTGCACCAAAAAAGAAAGAGGAAAGTATGGAGGATAAGTTGGCAGCTTTGCGGGATAAGTTTAAGAGGTGATTATAAGTTGTTAGTTGTAAGTTATTAGTTGGTGGTTGTTAGGTGTTGGGAAATTGGGTGTTGGCTATTGGCTGGTCGCTATCCTTGAAAAATACTTTTGATATCGTCTCCAATGCGGTTTGGTCGTTTTGATTGCGCGTCTAGTAGACACCAAAGTGTTATTCCTTTCACCACTACCTTTTGTGTTTCCTTGTTTCGGATTTCTACATGACGTTCGGATTTTACACCTTCGCTCCATTCCACCCAGGTTTTAGCAATTAATATATCGCCAAGCACTGCCTGATTTGAATAATCAATCTCATGGCGCAATACCATCCAGATATATTTACTCGTGATTTCTGGGGAGGCCAGTTTTTCCCAATGCGCTTTTGCTACATCCTGAATCCACTGCAGATATACAACATTGTTCACATGATGAAGTTCATCAATGTGCTCCGACCTTACTTCTATTTCAAGTTCAAAACTTTTCACCTTTCCAATTCTGCTAACAAATCATTTAAGTCTAGTGCCCGTGTATACATCTCCAATGATCC
This sequence comes from Cyclobacteriaceae bacterium, assembly GCA_041746855.1. Taxonomy (GTDB): domain Bacteria; phylum Bacteroidota; class Bacteroidia; order Cytophagales; family Cyclobacteriaceae; genus JBGTGG01. Next base: position 1,078 of record JBGTGG010000336.1, read on the forward strand.
ATCCGGTTTTGTTGGCCATTCCTCTTTCGGTCGATCCCAATAGAGTTCTACTCCATTATTATCAGGATCGTTTAAATATAATGCTTCTGAAACACCATGATCCGAAGCACCTGTTAAGGGATATTTTTCTTTTATCAAGCGATCAAGGATGGCAGCTAAGTCTTTTCGGGTTGGATACAAAATCGCAGTATGAAAAAGTCCGGGCGAATTGTTTGGTGCTTGTGGCCCGTTTTTACTAAACCATGTATTCAATCCGATGTGATGATGATAACCACCTGCTGAAATAAAAGCAGCATCGTTTCCATACATCGTGGTTAATTCAAACCCTAACAGACCACAATAAAAATCCAGTGCACGATTGATGTCACTGACTTTTAAGTGGACGTGGCCAATGCGGGTATTGGCGGGAACTGTATAATCATTTTTCATATTGTATTTGGTTGAGCTAAAATTAAAACCAAAATCCAATTTATGTTTTTGAAATTAAACTTGTCGGTAAATTCCAGAATCTCGTTATGGGTTGAAAAATATATTTTAAATCAAGTGTAGCCAGAGAGAATGGATACCATGGACTAAACTTCCTGAATAACATCAAAACCTTTGAAACTTCCGGTAATCGCCAATCCGATAATCTGGCGTGCCACAGATTGGTCCTTAAGTTTGAGGGCTGTTTCATTTATTGTTGCCCCCGACCCAATCGCATCGTCAATGAGCAGTATTTTTTTAAATTTTCTTTTTTCTGCAACAAGAATACTGGCTCGGGCATTGTTTACCCGCTCTTCAATTTTACTAAGTGATTTTTGGGGAATGGCAATTTCCCCCGTTACTTTCACCAGCCCTATATGTGGCAGTGACAAATTCAATTTCCTTTCCAGGACTTTCATAAACTGAACTTCCCGTTTGATAGTGGGTGGTATAAATCCAACGGCATCGAGCTTTTGGGCTTTGATCAAACCTTCAATTCGGGATTTGCATAGATCGATAATTTCATCCATCAGTTTCCGGTTTTGTCCTTGCTTGGCCAGGTGCAACAACAGCCCAAGGCGGGTTTTACCAAAACGTTCTATAGCATAGAAATCCAGATAGAAAATTTGATCCACTCCAATGCGGTCGAAACCTTTTGTGCTATTTATTTTCTGCAAACCATCGATGAGGCCATTTTTCAAGAAATATTCCAGGTACCTTTTCCGGGTGATAATATACTCTTGCACCGTTTTCTCAAACGGTAGCTTCTGCTTTTCACACCAATGAGCCATCGCTTCGGCACCATCCAGCCGTTTGCCTGTTTCTGTTACCTGAATAAAATGCTCATTGAGAAAATCTGCACTTTCCTGTGGAATGTTACCCGATTTTATGGGTTTAGTTTGAATTAGTCGATAGTACGTCTTAGGTGCTGATCCAAGTTTTTCGATGAGCCCTCGTTGGGTCAGGCTTTTTACCGCACGGTGCACCATTTGACGTGAGGCACCGGTCAGTTCCACCAAGTCATGAAGGCGAGTTTCGTGTGATTTTCGCAGAATTAGCAGGATTTGCTCTTCTACTGACATAGTTTACAGTTTACAGTATACTGTAAACTTAGTCAATTATATTCTGGCATAAAAGAGTCTCTGGGGAAGGGCGCCTTCCAGGCTTTTGTCCACATGGTGGGTTTCTAACCATCGTGCAGGTTTTTATCGAAGTAAATAGAAATAGGCTCTTTGATGGTAGCGGCCAACTCCTTTTGTAGCGCATTGACAAACTACGTTACTCAACCGCTCCGGTTATTTTACAGATCACTTGAATTAAACGTATCCCCCTGATTGATATCTCCGGTTTCATATCCCTTTCGAAACCAACGCATGCGTTGTTCGGAGGTACCATGTGTAAACGCATCAGGCACCACACGACCTTGAAACTTTTTCTGTAACCGATCATCACCAATTGCGGATGCGGCATTGAGGGCTTCTTCAAAATCACCGGGCTCAATAACGTTGTTCATGTTCTGTGCGTGGTGTGCCCACACCCCGGCAAGAAAATCTGCCTGCAACTCCAACTTTACGGAAAGCTTGTTGTAGTCTTCTTCGCTCAGCTCACTGCGCATCGCATGTACTTTTCCGCTGATCCCCATTAGATGTTGTATGTGATGTCCAACTTCATGAGCAATCACATAGGCTTGCGCAAAATCACCGGGTGCATCCAACTTTGCACTCATCTCGTCAAAGAAACTCAGATCGATGTAGACCATCTCATCAGCAGAACAATAAAATGGTCCCGATGCCGAAGAGGCTCCTCCACATGCAGATTGAACCTGATCGGTAAAAAGTTTAATAGTTGGCTCGCGATATCCATCCAACAATTGATTCCAAACATCTTCGGTATTGCCGAGTACGGCTCTGGTAAAGTCAGCCATCTCTTCTTCTTTCGCAGTTGGCTCATAGGGAATAGACTGATCCATTCCAATTCCACTGGAACCGGTATCCATAAAAAATGAAAGTGGATTCACTCCGACAATCCAACTGAACAATACAATAACGGCAACGATGATGAGCCCGGTTTTCGAAAACAGCAACCGGATCAACCCGGCAGCTCCCGCTCCACCAAATCCACCAAAACCTCTTCCTCCTCCGCTACGACCGCGTTGGTCATTTACATTTGTGCTCTTTCTGAGTCCTTTCCAGCGCATGGATCTTTTTTAAGTAAGTTACGAAGCACCGGGATTGAAAACAAAATGGATTTAACGCGCTTTACTTTAATGCAACGTATTTAAAGACCGGATACTTCACCGAGCCTTTATCAATACCATTCTTTTTAAAATAATCATCGAAGAAATTCCAGGTGACCAATCCATCATCGGATTGTGGTTCCAGCATATAAAAAATCAGGTTCGCCAATGGTTGTGCCAAATCCACGATAAAGTCCCCTTGTTTCACACGATACGATCCCTTACTGAATTTTCCTTCTGCGGTAGCCATGTTGTGCTTTTCAAACTGCCGATCGGCCAAGGCATACTTCTCAACCAAAAAGGATTCACCGGTTGCACGCATGGGCTTACTTGCTTTGTTAATAGTTGCTCCATGTTTCTCGAGATGCTTTGCTATGAATTCAAACTCCGCAGGAATAATGTATCCCTTCGGTAAGGTACTCTCAACGGTGGCTTCAAAAGAA
>JBGTGG010000337.1:0-18954 GCA_041746855.1 Cyclobacteriaceae bacterium
GTCGGGGTGGCAGGATTCGAACCTACGACCCCCTGGTCCCAAACCAGGTACACTACCGGACTGTGCTACACCCCGAACAAATTTTCCCTCCGCAAAGGGCTGCAAATGTAATAACCTTTAGGATTAATCACATAGCAGTCAAAAAGATTTTTCACTTTTCTGTGATTCGGCCGGGAGTCGAACCCGGAACCCTCAGCTTAGAAGGCTGATGCTCTATCCAGTTGAGCTACCGAACCCAAACTTCGCCTTCCACCCGCTAGCCATCGCTGGCTTCGTTTGGCAGGCCAATACTTCCGCCTTCCAACACAGCTAGCCATCGCTGGCTTCGTTTGGCAGGCCAATACTTCCGCCTTCCAACAAAGCTAGCCATCGCTGGCTTCGTTTGGCAGGTCGCAAACTTCACGACCATCATTAGCCATCGCTGGCCTTTTTAGGAGTGAAGTCAGTCAAAATTCTTTTCTTTAAAACAGCTTTTCCTGAACCCGTTTTAAAGTATTTCTCTAATTCAATCGCCTTTGCTTTTGTTTTAACCGCTAAATAAGCATCTAAAACAAACGGAGCATAATGTTTTGTGGATTGCGTCAAACCTTGATTATGCTCGTCCAACCTTCTTTCTAAATCATTGGTAAATCCAATGTATGTGAAAGAATGATTGATGCTCTTCAAGATGTAAACAAACCACATAGTCATCTAGCCCGCTAACGACATTAAAACTGCTAAGCAAATACTGCCACTTAACTACGCAAATCCTGCTAAGGATTGCTTTAGCAATTCAGCCCGCTTAACGAAGCAATGCCTGCAAAGGCATTGCGTAGTTAAGCGGAGGGGGGGGGATTCGAACCCCCGGTACAGTTTAACCCGTACGACAGTTTAGCAAACTGTTGGTTTCAGCCACTCACCCACCCCTCCTTTACTCTCAAATTCCCTTCATTTTACGAAGGTGGCCTTTAAAAGAAGTGCAAATTTAAAGAATGAAATCAAACCGCCTAAAATTATTTCATTTTTGACAACATTTCTGACTGGTTTTTATTTTGTCAATTTAAAGTCCCTTTACGGAAGTAGGGTTTCGACCCCCGGCTATAGCACCTTTTCAAATTCGCCTTCCTGTTTTCCTCATCACTATTAATGATGACGCTAGCAAAATGTAGAGATTCAAAAAGTTCTCATTTTCTTCATTGATGATTCTAGAGCGCATTACTATTCAAGATTTTTCAATCGCGCATCGCGCCAATAGTCAAAAATTGACCCGATTGTCAATCGGACATTCAAGTATTCGCCATCAAGGTTCGTTCCGCCTGGATTATCGTAGTTCACCCAATTGTACCTGAAATGGAGTCCTACGTATCCGCCATTCTTTCCATATTTATATTTGAAAACCAATCCTATATTCTTATTAAAGCTTGACAAAAACATGGCATCCTCACCGTAATCATTTTTAACGGTCAATGCTGTAATTCTATCGTAACCAATCCCCGGGGATATACCGACATCAAGTTTTCTTGAATGGATAAAATCAAAAGTGTACTCTGCGCCTAAATACATTCCTGTCCATATATCTTCTGAAATTAATGAATCTCCATACACGAAGGAGTATTTATCCTTCGATGGTCCGGTTCTAAAGTCTAGAATCAAATCGTAATTGTGGCGAAGTTGCTTTCCACCCATCACCATTCCAAAATTTGGTCGTACTCCAAAAATTGATAGGTTGCCATAATTTAGAATTACTCCTGTAGCAAATGCGATGTGCAGCTGAGGCTTCCAAAGTGTTTTATTGTAATCCGCACTATAAAACTGATTCAACTTACTCTCTTTGGGGGCGACTTTTATCTTTTCAAAAGTTGGGGATGCATTCGAATAAAAATCAAGAAGTAGGGATTCATCCAAATTACTTGACGATATTCTACGGGCTATTTCTTGCGTTAAACTGTCAAATAAAAATCTTCTGAGACGAAAATCTTTGTATGGCTCATAGGGATAATAAAAGGGATGAAAACCCCTTTGTTCAAGATTTCTCCTGTATGAAATGAGGCGATCAATCCATGAAGGTGAAATGGAGTCTGGTTCAAAATTGTGCGTTTTAATACCAAGGATATTTTTTAGTCTACTGGTAGACTCCATGATGCCACATTTTGACTCCCAATAATCAAGGAACTGATAGATACTATCGATTTGATTGTTCGCATATAACTGTTCAATAATAGGAAATGCATTGAATGATACATCTTGACAATCAATGTATCGATTCGAAGAAATCACATTATCAAAGGATTGCCCGATTGCTACTGAAACCGTGAGGCAAAATGAAATCGTTATTAATAGGATTCTCATGTTCTGGATTATACAATACAACCTGTGTGTAGTTCTAAATTAATATTCAAGTGTTAGGTTAAAACCAATACCCATAGCGCTCATCTTTTCCCATTCTCCATGACTGGTTAATCTATAGACCATCTTATTGGCGAGTACTCCAGCGGAAAAGAACAGGAAATCATCAGGTCGTTGATTTTCTATTAATTCAATCGTGCAATAAAAATCTTCATTGACTACGATATTATACTCCGTAAGATCAATGGTGAAAACGCAGTTTCGGCAGTTTCATTTACAGTCCAAAGTTTACCAAATAAAAAATAAGAGTACCAAATATTGTTATAGCTGGAAAAGTACTGCTTTATAGCCTGGAGGTTCGTTGTTCACCTAATCTCTTTTATTTCAATTGTTAACCTGCTTTTGTCAATATTAATGTAGTCCAGCTTTAGAAATCCGTTCTCCTCATTGAAATATCCAATTAATCCTGTAGATCCTATCGAACTTGTCGCTATGCTCTCAATTACCCAGCAGTCCATTTCTCCAATCTTTGTCTTTAGTTTTTCCTTTCCAATTATTTCATATTCATAATTATTCCGTATCGACCCAGTCCATGTTTTCCAACGACCATCCTTCCAATGGTCACCAATTCCTAAAGTCCATGTCCATTTGTTACCAATCTTAAATGGTTGTTGAATGAATGGAAACGGATTCAACTCAAGGATCATAAAGTATTTGTCTCGGTGCGGATGCATCCATGTATTCATTTCATTTTCAATTACACCAGATGTCGAACTGAAAGTACTGTAGCCCAAATCTGGAAAGTATTGATATTCGTACTTTAACATGGTTTGATTGTCATTGATTATTCCCGGGAGTACAGTTATTGAGATTGTTTCAATTTTATCCTCGTGTTTATTGCCTTTAGATATGAAACTCCAATCTCGTAGAAAATCATTGTCGGGTTCAGTCATTCTTGGCGCAGTTATTTTCAAAGTATCCTTGCCTTTTATGATGTAATAATCAAATATGAATTTCCTGTTTAGCTTGTAAGCTTTATTGTCAATCGTGTATCTGTCATCGTTATTGTCCGTTGTCAAGGGTTTCTCAATATAAACTTTGAAGTCGTCAAAAATATATTTTTTCTTCAGTTCGTCTATATTTTGAGTCTGTCCGCAACAAAACATTGTCATTGCTAACAGAATAGTCCAATTACTTTTTCTCATGAGTGAAATCTAATTAACAATGACCGCCAACCCCGTATATATTCCCCTAGGTAAACATACACACCTTGTATCGTTACCGCTAATCTACTACGTTTTTGTTTTCATATTACGAATGGATACAAGTTTTTGTATTACCACTAGTACTTTTTATTCCACCTTAATTTCAGAATCCGTAGGTTTTCAATAGTTCTTTCTTCTGCTTCAAAAAATGAAGGGCATGGCTGGTTACTCCCCATCTTCACTCCTCCCCTGTAAGTTAAACACAGTACCTGCGGGATCTTGAATCCAATGCATGTTTGCGGGGAGTTGTTCAATTTCATCACAGGTCGGCACTCCATTTTTTTTCAAATAGTTTTTCGTTTCCTCTACGTTAGGAACCGTGAGCTGCAACCAGGTGTCCGAATGCGTATAGTTGTCCACGCAATCAAGCCAGAGTATCGTGTTCCCAAACTTCACTTGTGCGTCTGCGAAACGGGGGGATGGTTCATCGGTTTTTCTTCGACTTCCAACTTTAAAATATCCTTGTAAAAAGCGACTGTTGGCACGTATTTACTTTTAGGAATTTTTATCGCAATATTAATTCCTGCTTCAAATTTTACATCCATAAATTTTCCATTGAGTAAAATGAATTTTATTATTTCTATCTCACCATCTTGTGAAACTGCTGTACCTTATCTTGCTTTCCTTGAATGTATACAATGTCTCCCTGTCTCAAGATTTCTTCTGGACGAACAACTTCCAGCATTTCATCCTTCCTTTTAATCCCCAGGATATTTATTCCATACTTAACTTTCAAGTTCAAATCTTTTAAGGGCGTTCCTAAAAAAACATTACTGTCAGCATTCATCCGTACACAGGTAATATTAAAATCGGCAATATTCTTGGTTCGAAATGTCTTCGGGAGTTTCATTTCTCCTTTAAACAATTTATAATTATCGGCCCGTACTTTTTCTACCAGGTTGTCAATATCGTCTTCCGGCACGAGGAAATTTTGAAGTACGTGCGTAAATATCTGCACTGAAGTTTCAAATTCTTCCGGTATTACTTCATCGGCACCCAATGCAATCAGCTCTGAAGTCTCCTTTACATATCGTGTTCGTACTACCAAATAAAGTGAGTCTGAGTGCGATCTGATATTTTTAATAATGGCCTTGGTTGCCTGGGTATCTGAAATGGCAATTACTGCGGCCCTGGCATTTGAAAGGTGAACCGCTTCGAGAATATGGTCTTGTGTTGCATCCCCGAAGATGACCGGGAGTCCTTTGGCTTTGTGTTGCTGAACCGTTTCTGCGTTCATCTCAATTACCACATACGGAATGTTACTTGCAGAAGCCGCCTTTGCCAGGTTGCTTCCATTCACTCCATAGCCAATAATAACCAGATGGTTTTCCAAATCATTTTCATCCAAATCCGACAAGTTTTTTTGGGAAACCAATGTAGGATCAAGTCCTATTCTTTTTGATACCCCGATAAACCTGTCGGCAATCCTTTCGGAAAAAATGATAACAAAAGGCGTCAGTATCATGGAGACAATCGATACGGACAAGAAGTATTGGTTGGTTTGCGCGTTCAATATGTTATACTCAATTCCTACCTTCGATAAAATAAAGGCAAACTCCCCTACCTGAAACAGTGACAGACCGGTCAGCAATACGGTGCGTGCAGGATACTTTAGTGCGGCAACCGCAAGGCTTGCTATTATTGACTTAACAACAAATACAATCAAAACCAAAAGCATGATCACCGGAATGTTGCTGAGAAAAAAACTTAAATCAAGTAACATACCCACCGACACGAAAAAGAAACTTGTAAATAATTCCCGAAAGGGTAGGATAATACTGGTCGCCTGATGGCTGTATTCTGATTCAGAGATAATCAACCCGGCAATGAAGGCCCCCAACGCTAAAGACAAGCCAACTTCGGATGTCAAAAACGCAACCGCAAAGCAAAGTGTAAACGTTACCAACAGAAAAAGTTCTTTACTATTGGTCTTGGCCACTGCATGCATCAATTTCGGGACGACATAACGCGCGCTAATGACGGTAATGATTATTACAATAGCAGATTTTATGATCAGGGAAAGAATGCTCAATCCAATATTTGCGGATTCTCCCGCTATGAGTGGCGTGACCAGCATCATCGGAACCACAATGATATCTTGAAAAATTAAAATCGCAAGTGCATTTCTACCGTGGGGGGTAGATATCTCTTTTCTGTCCTGTAGTGTTTTTAAGACGATAGCCGTGCTTGACAATGAAAAAAGAAAGCCAACAAAAACCGATTCATTCCATGGATAGCCCAGGACAAAATAGATCAGGCTTGTTACGATTGCCGTTATGCCTACTTGTAAGAGTCCACCAACAAAAACTGTTTTCTTAATGGAAGCTAATTGCTTGATGGACAATTCCATACCAATCACAAAAAGCAACAGGATGACACCAATTTCAGAGAGGATCTCCACTTGCTCAACCGCATGGATCAAACTCAATCCGTAGGGGCCGATTATTATTCCCGTTAGAAGGAAACCTATAATTGATGGCAGCCTGAGCTTTTGCAGTACAAAAACAATTACAGCTGAAAACCCAAGTAGAATAAGAATGTCTTGTAATAATGGTAAATGCATCAGCTTTCGTTGTCTCTAAATTTTTAGTTTTTCCAATATGCTAATTTTTGACCATAAAATTAAACCAGCAATTGCTAATTCAAGAGAGCCTTTTAGTCAATCCGATCGTTTTATTAGCTGTACGTAATAATATCGTACAAAGCCATCACGTCCATTTTTGTTGGGTGTCATTGCTTACGTTCAAAATACTTCTTCATTATATACCAAGCTTTCTTCTTTTCTCCTTTTTCGGATAATAACCCCTTCCTATTGTAACCGTTTTGATAAACTGGGTGCATTCTTCCGAGGGAGCGATAATCCACTAAAAGCCACGGACAAACGCCACTTAAATTCGGTGTGTTATTAAACATTTCGATTTGGTCTTTATAGATTTGCTCCTGATACTCTTCACTCCATGAATTAGCTTCATCTTTTGGCCCAAAGTTGCTTCCATATTTTGCTTCACCGCCAAATTCAGAAATAAAAACAGGCTTGTTACCATCCTTAATTTTCCATTTTGTATCTGCAGGTTTGCCCTGCCATGGAACATACCAACCAAGGTATTCATTGAGTGAAACAATATCTGCATGCTTATACAATGTATCCCAAACATTGATTGTATTATTTTCATACCCTTGGTTGTTGACAACATGGGTTATTAATCGTGTTGAGTCAAGGGCTTTGCATGCCTTGGTCAATTCAACCAATGCACTATCTCTATTGGGAGTAGATGAATACGTCTCATTGGAAAGACTCCATATAACAACTCCACATCTATTTCTATCCCTTCTAATCATTTCTTTCATCATTAAATCCATTTTTCCCGGAACATCAGGATCGGAGAATTCAATGTGTTGATAAACGGGGATTTCACTCCAGACCATCAATCCCATTTTTTCAGCAAGCCTTACCATATTTTCACTATGTGGATAATGGCTAAGTCGGACCAGGTTACATCCCATCTCCTTTGCCCAGTTTAATAATAAGGTGGCATCTTCCATTGAATATGCCTTTGCGGCTTTTATTGGATTTTCTTCATGAATATTGACACCTCTTAGGAATATGGGATGATCATTCAGGAAAATTTTACCCTCCTTCACTTCAATGTTTCTAAATCCAATTTCATCCTTTACCGTATCTGATTCGCTTTCAATTATTACCTGATATAATTTCGGATTTTCAGGAGACCAGCGTTTAACGGCTGAGGTGAAATTCACTTTTGCCAACCCCGCTTCGGATGTCATTGTGCTATAATCAATTCCAAGTTCTGGTATTTTAACTTTTATTTTTTGAGGTTTGCGGCCCCCATTTATTTTTACCCATCCGGCTATTTTATCCCTAGCATGTTTTTGCAATTGAATATGGTAATCCTCGATATACGCTTTATTTGTTTCAATTAAATGGACATCCCTTGTTATGCCACCATAGTTAAACCAATCAAAGCCAAGTCCGGGCAATCCATTCTTCAAGCGTTGATTGTTAACTTTTACGATCAAAGAGTTTGTTCCATTTTGTATTTTATCAGTAACCTCGAATTGGAACGGAGTAAACCCTCCTTCATGGCTGCCTAATCGTGTGCCGTTTAAATAAATATCCGACAGATAGTTAACAGCTCCAAAATGAATAAAAACCCTTTTATCAGCTTGAGTTGTTTGAACAAATTCTTTTTTGTACCAAACTGTTCCTTCAAAATAAGTAAGTTCAGGCATTTGCGTATTAAAGTCACCAGGCACTTTCAGTACAGGTCCTCCCTCAAATGAATATTCAAAAAAATCTGTCTTTGACGTTGGTTTCTTCTCTAACCATACTTGCCTCCAGTCACCAATACCGGTTGGATCAATGATCACCTTCCAATCACCATTCAGGCTTGTTGTGTTTCGTGATTCTATATTGGTCATTGCACTTTGCGCCAAAAGCAAACCGGAACAACTAATTAGGATAAGGATCACTAATAGCGAATTTTTGAATAAGGTCTTCACTGCCTGGACTGTTCTAAATTTATGGATGCTTTACTTTCGTGTTTTATAAATTACGTCAAACCTTTCAACCAACTTCATGTACTCATCAGACCAGCCGTTTTGCATGGAGTGTTCTTGAAATGTGGATGATAGCGACTATTGGCAAACATAGCGAAGATAAAACTTTTTACTTATACGTCACCTCGCCATTACAATTAGCTGTTGTTGAATTTTTCTCAGAGGCAAGTGAAAATAACATGCCATTTGACCGCAGTTTTTCAGAAGCATTGTATTTTCAGAAGGAACATTTGAATACTACTAACCAAGGGAAGCTTTCAGATGAATGTTCGTTTCATGGTATTTATTTCAAATTGTACCCGACAAAATTTATGGATGTTCTACAACAAACGAAATATAATAAAAGTAGTATTGACTTGTTAGTCGACTTGCGAATTTCAAGTCACGTTCGTGCAAATCTTAAATTGGAAAGAAAATTAGTGGGGTTTTCTTACCCAAAGTCAAGGGATTCAAGATTTACATAGAAGATATTTGCATTCTCAATTAACATATTAAGAATATCAAGTATGGAAAAAATCAACTTTATCCAAATCAGTTTGTTTTTGTTTGGTGCCATCGCTATTGTAATTGGTGGTGCTCTTTTAGTCGTCCCTGTTTCTTTCGAAGCTTCAGCAGGTATTGACCTTGATAATAACATAAGCCTGTTAAGCGAAATACGAGCTTATGGAGGCATGACATTCTTCAGTGGAATTATTATTTTGTTGGGTGCCTTTTTCAGCAAGTTACTGCGGTTATCGCTTGGGTTGTCGGCCCTGCTTTATTTATCCCTTGGACTGTCTCGCTTGGTGGGCTTGCTTGTTGATGGAATTCCATCACAAATTTTAATTACCGCACTTATCCTTGAGATACTATTCGGTTTGCTTAGTGTATTTATGTTCTTGAAAACAGGTGAACAAAAGTCGGCTAAATAACCACTGCTGTTTGCATTTTATTCACTGGATGATTTACTCTTCTGTTTCAGCAGAATTCTTTTTCTGATTCTACTGAAAGATTCGGGCGTTACACCTATATAACTCGCCAAATGATGCAGCGGAACCCGATTGACCATTTGCGGTTGATTCTTTATTAATATCTCATACCTTTCTTCCGGTGAATGATTGATCAGGGATGCCAGATGTTCCTGCATTTTAGCGAAGTCATGTGGCATTATTGTACGCACTAGATATTCAAGTTTCGGATAACGTTCATGGAGTTTTTGTTCATCCGCGCGTGTACCTGTTATCAGGATGCAGTCCTCCAAACAGGAAAGATTATGGTTCGAAGCCTTCCGCTCCATATAACTTGCATATGAAATTGCTGCTTGTTCTTCCGTAAAAAATGCAGTAGTCTTTTCTGTTCCCTCTACTACTTGATACTGACGCACACAACCATTCAAAACAAAATAACATGTAGTACACACCTCCCCTTCCTGAAGCAAGACCGTTCCTTTTTTAAAAAACTCCAGTCTGGTATTTTCTACGATAGCATTTATTTCATCCTCGTTAAAAATATCAAGTTTTGAAATATATTTTTTCAATGTTTCTTTCATTCGTTACCTACTATTAAAGTATTTCATTTCTGTTTTTGATTTTACTTTGTAAACAAAGGTAAACATCCTTTTCCCCTTTGCTCATTAAATTTAAAAGTATAACGTTAAAACCTACTCTACAATCATCGCCACGTGTCGAGCAACCTCCGTTCTGAATATTTCTTGCTTTTTAAAACGCTTGCCGTAAGGTTAACCCATACGTACGCGGATCTCCCAGCACACCTGCATAGTGACCGGCATTCCCGCCTGCCACCAAAAGTTGTTCGTAGTAATCTTTGTTGAAAAGGTTTCTCGACCAGATAAAAAGTGATAGCCCTTCCGTTGCGCGAAAACCAACCCTTCCGTTGACCAATGTATATCCTTCAATACTCAGGTAAGCGGAAGGTGTTGCGCTGGAAGAAAATTCCGAACGGGAAAAAGCTTCCAACGCCACAAAAAACTTGCCCTCATAGTTTAAGAATTTGGCGGGAATCGCAAACTCACTGCCGAGGCTACCTGCCCATTTGGATATACCCGGCAATCTTTCACTGGAAACATCCTGAAACGGAAGATCGGCAGCTGGCGTACCAACGTTTTCGATTGCCAAGGGGGCATTCTTAAAATCTATGTATTTGCCATCCGTGTAAGCCAACGCTCCGTAAAACGAAAGTTTTTTTCCAACTTTAATATTTCCATCTAGTTCCACACCTGTTACACGAACGTTATCAGCATTGGCAAGATAACCTCTTAGCAACGCTGGGTCTGGGTCTTGTACCAGGGTTTGGTAATCCTTAATGTCGGTGTAGTATGCAACCAGGTTTAATGTGGAGCGCTTGTTCGGAGTTGTTTTGATACCCGCTTCAACGTGGCTCGTGTATTCCGGCTTGATCTGTGCCAGGCTAAGGTCTGGCTGCCCACCTACCGTAGGGAGGCCACCAAGATTTACCCCAACAGGTTTGTAACTTGTGGAGTAGGTGGCAAAGGCGTTCACGTTATTGGTGGCGCGAAAAGATAAAGTCAACTGGCCAGTCAAATTATTTTCGGATGCTGTAAAGTCAAAAGACTGATCCGTGTAAATCGTGCGGATAGCAATCAAAGCCGGATCATCTGTTTCATAAAGTCCATACGCTTCGCGGTTGTAATCCACTGTTTTCTTGTCGTAATTATAACGCAAGCCGGGCAATACATGGAGCTTCTTGGTGATCGCCCAATCCAAATTGGCAAATACAGCTGCCCCTAAACTTTCGAGTCGGCTGGTGGTCCGGGAGCCATGACCATCAAACAAACCCGGTGTCGACCACAATGCTGTATTAGGCGTGCTCTGCCGAAAGCGCCATTGATCCTCACCTGCTTCTTCTATATGGGCGGGATCAGTTTGAAGATCCTGCCCGATAAGAAAAATACCAACCACACCACTTAACTTTTCTGAGAAATCACCTGCATATCGGATTTCCTGCGACCAGTTATTAAATTTTGACGTTGCTTGTGATTTACTTAATGCATTAAGTCCCGTAAAATCCCTGTCGTTCAACGGATCCCAGTTCCAGTAGCGCCAGGCAGTAGTGGACGTAAGGGTACCCGATCCAATCGTTGCATTAACGTTTAATGATACTCCCCCCTGATCGTTTCCGGAACGCCATGTTGAGTTTTGGTCTACCAATCTGTCAAATCCATTTTCACTTGGCAATTCCCAACCAAGGTCTGCTATGATGGCACGGAACTGCCGATAAGGAGCGCGCTTAGTTTCCACTACCCCTGCGATCACTTGTGCATATCCTTCTTTCGCCCGGTTGCGGGTCGCATCCCCGACCAAGGTAATGGATAGATTGTCTGTTGGTGTAAACAATAGTTGTGCACGTAGACCGAGGTTGTTCAAATCGTTCAGGTATTTTGATGTCCTCACATTATAGATGTTGCCATCCCGTTGTGTTCCTGAAAAAGAAACCAGTGCTGCGAGTTTGTCTTTTATAAGGGGACCCGTAACTGAAGTTTTGGCCTGAATGAACCCATAGTTTCCATAGCTAAGTTCAAAGACGGCACCCGGAGTGAAACTGGCAGCACGCGTGGTAATATTGAATGCGCCTGCCGTAGTGTTTTTTCCGAACAGCGTTCCCTGTGGCCCGCGCAACACTTCAATCTGTTCCACATCAATGAAGTCTAACGTGGTGGCTGCTGGCCGTGCGTAGTATACGCCATCAACATAAAATCCAACACCTGGGTCAATCCCATCATTGGTAAGGCCAAAGGTTGATCCAAGACCACGGATGTTAAGCGTTGTATTGCGTGGGTTTGAGGAATAAAATTGTACAGATGGAACCAGTTCTTTTACACGGTTCACATTAAATGCGCCAGACTCCTCAATCAATCTTCCACCCACTACTGAAATAGGGATGGGAATATTTTGAGGAGTTTCACTACGCCTTCGGGCAGTCACCACAATTTCATCCAGCAAACTGTCATCCTTCAAAAATATTTCCAGCGGCTCATCGGTCAGTTCATATACCTCCACTTCCTGCGTGCCGTATCCTATCAGGCGAACCGCTAATGTAAAAGGGAAAGATTTCTGTGCTGGGATGCTGAACTTTCCATTGACATCGCTCACCGCATAGGAATTGGTTCCCTTTATCGCAATCGTGGCACCGGGAAGCGGTGTACCATTTCCGTCTTTGACCTCACCTTCGATTACCTGGGCAGCGGCCATTTTCGTTAGTAACAATAGCAATAAAATACCAAAGAGGTGTTTAAAGGCAGGGGGTTTTAACGTATTAAATGATTTCATATCTATGGGTTTAAGAAGATGGTTGGAGCGTTGATTATTTAGGTATTTAAATTGTTGAGGTGGCGTTATTTATTCCGCTTAGCGGCAAATTGATCGAACTTCTCGCGCTCTAGTTTACGCGGTTCTGGCTTGAGGTATCCAAACAGATGCAGGTCTGCTTCTCCGTTATTGATTACCCACTGCAAAAACGTAAGGGCTTCTGGTGACACGGATTTTTGATCCACTGAAAGATGGATGTACTCTACGGGGATATTTTGAATATCCTTTGGGGCAATTTCTTCGAGGCGTTGGGTGACACCGGAAAGTGCATAGTAAAATTTTTCATCATCGCTCACGCGACCATTTCCATTCAGGTCAACTGGCAACACCGTAATGCCATCAAGCTGCCGGGTAGATTTCTGATCATAAAGAAGCGGAAGTGGTGCATACGTTATCCCGGTGGTATCGCGTAACAATGCTTTCAACAAATGTTCATCTGCCCCCGCGATTGCCTTTCCTTTGATATCCTTTTGTTCATATCCGAAAAACTGACTAAACACGACCGGTGCACCGGCTCGTTGAAGGCGTGTGTAAACGGTAAACGGAACCTTGATTTTCTTTTGTTCTTCTTTATCGGCATAGATATCATGGAAGTAAAGTTGCGTGATCAACTCTTTGTCCAAGCCTTTATCGGAATAAACCCTGGCAAAGCTCGATTTGCTGTTGGCGATGGGTAAAACCGCATACCGCGCGATATACAGGTATTCACGATTTTTCTGTGTTTCGTCTAAAGGCGGATACGCTTCCACCAGTATGTCATATTGGGAGGGATCGGCAGATCCTCTTGACTCAATGATTACTTGTACATCCGGATATTCAGCATTGAATTTATCAATCCAATGCTGAAGAAGTGGATAAGAAAAACGAACGCCTGTAATCTTCACAACATGTTGCTTTTTATTGAGTGTCGGAACTTCACTTTCTCGATCTGATGGTGGGTTGTTTACGCTTGTCGTCAAATCCTGTTGTGCCAACGCAACGGAAAGGGTGATGGCGAGTAAAAGAGTGGTTGCAATACTTGATTTCATTTTATTCCTTTTATTGGTGGAGTAAACTATTATTAGGTGCTTTATTGATATATTTCCTATAGAATTAGTATGATATTAGGCAACAGAAAGAATTGAAGAAGACTTCAAAGCGCTATACAGTTTAGCCTGTTCTTTGCGAACCTGCTGCTCAAAATCAATAACGACTTTCAACGATTCTTTAAAACTGATTTCCCGTTCAATCGAACCGAGTATTTCTTCCAGGTAACTTTTTATTGCATCGACTTCATTTATAGAAAGTTGAAGCTCAAAACCCTGATCCGCAAAAACGGAGGAAATTGTTACATTCCGTTGGTGTTGAAACGCGAACAAACCGCGAAGAAGGCCGAAATATTTTTGATATCCTTGCGCCAATTGGAAACGAATAACCACCCGATCATTTTTAAAAATCTTCCCGATCGGCAACGTTGTTGCTTCCACTACGGTTAGCAACGTGGTGTTGTTTATCCAGCTGACGAAGTCCTCAAGTTTTGAGGATTGTTCACGGATTACCGCAGGGGCAATGCGAGAATTTCTTGACTGCGCGTCTGCTGATTTTTTGAATACTTTAACAAAGTTGAACTGTTCAACTTGAGTTGATACTGATGTTGTGAATGACATGTTGTTGAAATTTTAAAATGTATAACTGATGATTAAAATTTTGTTCTGAAAACCGAATGCGTTAACAGCAACAACATGTTACTAAAGAATGTAAGTGGGATGGGGTGATTTGTGTTTTCATGTTTTAAATATTTATATGTCCAAAAATTAACTGGCAGGAATTAGCACCTTGTCTTCTCGAGACAGGTTGCCATAGGATCAATAAGCCTGCGCTTTCCCCTATTCGTTATAAATACGGAACAAAAATAATACTTATTCCTATAATTCCAATAGGAGTTAAATGATTTAAAAAAAAATATTAGATCCAGCAGAAAATGGCAATCATCGAAATTTATAAGATTTTAATTTGGGAGGCTATTTATGGGATGGGTCTGAAATTGAATTACTTCCCTATCAATTTTCTTTCCCGTCTGATAATATCGGCAAGGGTAGCGGATTTCAATCGTTTGACGGTTTCATTCCGTATTTCCATAGCAACCTGCCGGATGCCACAGGTTTCCTCATCAATACACTCTTCACATCGTTCATAGAAATCATAGGTAACGCACGGAAGCAAACCGATTGCTCCATCAAATAACCGCATCACTTTTGCCATGTGAATTTCTTTTGGAGTCCCGTTAAGCGAATAGCCACCAAATTTCCCCTTTTTACTATTGACTATCCGGGCATTCTTTAACTCCACCAAAATGGCTTCCAGAAATTTTAAGGGTATATTCTGCTCCCGTGATATCCTGCTCACGGAAATGGGCTGTTCTTCTTTGTTCTTGGCTATAAAAACAAGTGCATTAATGGCGTACTTCGTCTTCTTTGATAACACGATCAGTCCTTTTTGGCAAGATAAAAATAAAAATGGTGTTTATCATACCGCCTGATCTCTGTGTTCCCAATGTTTGAAATTGTTGATCACTCCGACCGTAAACTTTCAACCGGATTGGATAAGGCTGCTTTTATCGATTGAAAGCTGACTGTAAGCAACGTAATCATTAAAAGCAGACTGCACGTGATTATAAAAATCGTCCAGGAAATTTCAATGCGATAATCATACTGTTGCAACCATTGATTTGCATAGTAATACGCAATTGGGCATGAGATCACTGACGATAAGATAACTAGCCAGAAAAAATCACTCGACAACAGTTTCCAAACATTAAAAACTGAGGCACCTAAAATTTTCCTAATTCCGATCTCTTTGGTTCGCTGGCTGGCGGCAAAAGATGCGAGGCCGAAAATTCCAATGCAACTAATAAAAACTGCCAACCCTGAAAATATACTGGCGAGTTTGCCAAGATGTTCTTCAGACTCAAATAAGCTTGCATATTCATCATCTTGAAATTCGTATTCGAAGGGTGAAGCTGGATCATACTTAGTTAAAACAGCTTCTACCTTTTCCAAAGCATTGCGTGTATCCGCACCTTCCTTGAACCTTACGGTTAGAAACCCTCCTTGAACATAATCGACAAAATAAATGTGCGGTGATTGCTTCTCGAAAGGCGACCAACGGATTTGATCTTTGATCACACCAATAATTTCCCTTTCAATCTTCGTATCATTCTCTCCCCACGTCAATTTCATACCAATGGCATTGCCGGTTGGTGAAAATAAGTTTGCCGCCATTTCATTTACAATCACTGCTGAAGAATCAGTAGAGTAGTCACGTGAAAAATCTCGTCCACTCAAAAACTGAAATCCATTGGTCGCAGAAAAATCATGACTGCATCGGTTCATTGCTACAATCGGTTGACTGTTCGGGTCTTTTCCCTCCCAAGTCAAGGAAGCATCAGCACTCATGTTTCCAGTCATAGGCGAATCTGATATAGCCATGTTTTCTACTACTCCCGTAGAAAGCAAATCATGTCGAAGCGAATTATAATTTACATTTGCTAATTCGTCCGTTTTTAGTTCTACTTGAATGATCCCTTCTAAATCAAAACCAATGGTCCTACTTTTAGCATGTTGCACTTGTTGAAAGACTACCCATGTACCAATGATTAATGCAGTCGAGATTACGAACTGAAATACCACCAACACCTTTCTGGGAAGTGCGGCATAACGGCCAGCCTTAAACGAACCTTTTAATACCTTCACCGGATTGAAAGATGAAAGATACAATGCCGGATAACTTCCAGCTATAAGACTTGTGAGAAGAATAAATACAATCGAAAAAATTAGAAAATAATAATTCAACCATGGCACTTCAATTTTAGTATCTACAAACAAATTAAAGCCCGGCAGCATGCACACGACAAGTAGGATTGCCAACGCAAAAGCAAGCAGTACGACCAGCAAAGATTCAGTCATGAACTGTCGCACCAATTGATTTCGTAAAGAACCCATTGTTTTTCTAATCCCTACTTCTTTCGAGCGCTTTTCACTTCGTGCGGTACTGAGGTTTACAAAATTGATACACGCCAACCCCAGTACAAATACGCCCACGAGTCCCAACATCCAAACGAATTGAATTTTGCCACCAACATTTTTTCCATCTTTAAAATCGGCATAGAGATTCCATTTCTCCATCGGATGTATGATGGCTTCCGGTTTCCAGGACTTTATGCTTTCAGGAGATTTTTCAAACAAAAAATTCTTGATCTTCGCTTCGGCTGTTTCCCAGGAAGTATTCTCGTTTAGCAATACAAAGCATATTGGATCAATGGCTTCCCAACTGGTGCGTTGGTGTTGGGTGTCCTCGCTTAAGCTAAAATAGTATTCAATAGGAACGATCATTTTTACATCAGCAAACTGTGAGGTCTCCGGAAAATCTTCAAACACGCCCGTCACCGTTAACAGATCGCGGTTATCAAATTTTAAAGATTTCTCTAGGGCATCACTGTTAAAAAACGCATCGGCTGTTGACTTGGCAAGCATGATCGAATTTTTATCCTTTAGACCATCGCGTGTGCCTTGCACCATCGAAAGTGAAAATAATTCCGGAAAATTTGTATCAGTATAATAGGAGGTCCTGGAAAATCTTTTTTCATCTAAAGAAACCACATGCTCTTGCGGTCCTACTGCCACTACCACCTCCTCAAACTCAGCGAAATTATTTTTCAACTCGCTTCCCATGACATAGGGTGTGCCTTCATAGGTAATAATTTCTCCTCCAAAATCAAGATTGTGATAGATCATTCCAATCCGTTTGTAATGATCAAATGACGTATTGTAGCGTAGTTCCGTGTGTACCCAAAGCACGATCAGCATTGCAACGGCCATTCCCATCGCAAGCCCGCCAATATTTATGAATGAGTACGCTTTGCCACGGAGAAGATTTCTCCATCCGATTAAGAAATAACTTTTGATCATATCCAGCGCGTGTTAAAGGTGCACGCTATGAAGATGATTCATTTCATGAAATAGTTTTTACGGTTGATGAATACTTACCAGGTACACTTTAGTCCACCGATGTTGGTTTCTATAAGTCAATTCAAGAGAATGAAAAAAACAATGCATGTGTGTTAACGCGGTTCGCTTGTGAGCTTATGTGTTGATCCGATCAGTCTGGTTTCCAATTTAAAAACCAAATTAGATTTGTGATGAACCTGTTGAGACCAACTATTTCTATTGGTTGTAGCTGAAATATTTATTTGAACCAGAATTAATTTGCCGCACATCCTAATAATTAGCACTAACCACTATATTTGCGGCTTCAAAATTTACGATCCGGCTTAGAGACCTCCTTTAGCAATATATTTTCATTACCTATAGTCAATTACTAATTTTCATGGATAAAAAAGCACTTTACAAAAAATACTTTAAGACCGATATTTCTGCCGGATTGGTCGTTTTCTTAATTGCCCTACCCTTGTGCTTAGGCATTTCATTAGCGTCAGGCGCTCCATTATTTGCCGGTATCATTTCTGGAATAGTTGGTGGTATTGTTGTTGGGTTTTTCAGTGGCTCGCAAGTTAATGTCAGTGGGCCAGCAGCGAGTGTAGCATTGGTTATGTTAACGGCTATTGCTGTCCTTGGATCATACGAAGCCGCCTTACTAAGTGTTGTGATTGCAGGAATACTACAAATCATACTGGGATATCTACGAGCAGGAACAGTAGCCTATTACTTTCCATCCGCCATGATCAAAGGCATTCTAGCCTCGATTGGTTTAATTCTGATACTAAAACAAATACCACACGCTGTTGGCTATGACAAAACTTTTTTAGGAAGTGAAAGTTTTAGCCAACCGGACGGACGCAATACATTTTCAGAGTTGCTTCATTTAGCCGAAGGAATAAATATGGGAGCGGTTATTATATTTGTGCTCTCGTTAGTAATCATCCTCTCCTGGGATCGTAAATCGTTAAAAGAAAAATATCCTTTCTTCCAATTTTTTCCTGCCGCCCTGGCAACAGTAATCATGGGCATTGTTGTAAACGCTATTTTTAAAGCCTATTACCCGGCACTGGCATTGAGCGGACAGCACCTTGTCATCTTACCGGAAGCAAAATCGATAGAAGATTTCTTTAGTTTTTTTGTGTTTCCTGATTTTTCACAGATCACCAATATGCAAGTGTATTCGTTCGCACTCAGCATAACATTTATTGCCAGCCTGGAATCACTTTTAAGTACGGAGGCGGGTGATAAACTTGATTTCTATAAACGCAGGACTTCCACGAACCGCGAATTGAAGGCACAAGGTATTGGGAATATTGTTGCGGGGCTCATTGGAGGACTGCCGGTAACCGCAGTAATTGTACGAACATCCGCGAATGTTTCGGCAAACGCCAGGACTAAAATTTCCACGATCACCCATGGCGTTATTATGCTGGTCTGCGTGGTATCGATCCCCTTTTTGCTTAATAAAATTCCATTGGCTGCACT
>JBGTGG010000338.1:0-4709 GCA_041746855.1 Cyclobacteriaceae bacterium
CTCTGCTACGCACTATAAAATTCTGATTAATAAAAATGTCTCAACTATGTTTTATTTGAAAATCAGCTTTAAGAAATAGGAATAAAATTCAAAAATTTATGAAAACAAGAAATCCAATACTTTTAATAACTGCGATGGCAATGTTTCTGGCAATGTCTTGCAATGAAAAGAAAGATAAAAAGGAAACTGAGCTCTCCTCAGATCTGACCTTAGACTCAATTACTGCCATAACCAAAGAAGCCTATATCTATGGTTTCCCAATGGTAGATAACTATCGTATTCAATACGATTATTATCAAGACAGTTCGAGTGCCGAATTTAAGGCGGCATGGAATCACCTTGGGAATATAGCCCGTGTTTTTACTCCTAAAGATATTGCTGTACAGACCCCAAATTCTGACACGCCTTACTCGTGGGCAGGTTTAGATTTGCGAGCTGAGCCAATTGTACTAACATTTCCTGAAATTGAGGCGAATCGCTACTATAGTGTCCAGTTTATTGATGCTTATACTTTTAATTTCGACTATTTAGGCACCCGTACTTCAGGCAATAAAGCGGGTAGCTATCTTGTTGCCGGCCCCAACTGGAATGGAGAAGTTCCTGAAGGAATAAATAGGGTAATTAAATCTGAAACAGAATTAATCACTGCTGTTTACCGTACGCAACTTTTCAATCCATCCGATTTAGAGAATGTAAAGAAAATTCAGGATGCTTATAAAATGGAGCCTTTATCATCATTCTTGAAAACAGCTCCAGCAGCAACTGTTGCGAAAATTGATTTTATTAAACCCTTAACGCCCGACAATCAAAAATCCTCCTTGGAGTTCTTTAAAATCATGAATTTTGCCTTGAACTATGCTCCAACAAATTCTTCAGAAACAGAATTAATGGCTCGTTTTGCAAAAATTGGAATTGGAGCAGGAAAAGACTTTGATGTTCAAGAACTGTCTCCAGAAGTAAAAGCAGCTATGGAAAAAGGGATTCAGGAAGCCTGGACGGTAGATTTTGCGGGTATAAAAAGTGAAATTGATAAAGGAGAAGTGACCTCTGGAGATTTATTTGGTACCAGAGACTATTTGAAAAACAATTATCTAAAAAGAATGACAGCAGCAGTGCTAGGTATCTACGGAAACTCAAAAGAAGAAGCCATGTATCCGTTTTATGGTGTTGATGCTGATGGAAATAAATTAGATGCGACTACAAACAAATACACCTTACATTTTGCCGAAGGAGAATTACCTCCTGTAAATGCCTTTTGGTCCCTAACCATGTATAAATTGCCAGAAAGTCTATTGGTAGAAAATCCCATCAATCGGTATTTATTGAATTCACCCATGTTACCAGGTTTTGTAAAAGATAAGGATGGAGGTATCACGTTGTATATTCAAAATGAATCTCCCGGCAAGAGCAAAGAAGCCAATTGGTTGCCAGCACCAAAAGGACCATTCGTGACCATTATGAGGTTGTATTGGCCAAAAGAAGCTGCTTTGGATGGTACTTGGAAAAACCCACCGTTAGAATTGGTGAAAAATTAAATCACGATTATTTAGTAAAAGAATCCCAACCCATTGAACTATTAAAAAATGAAGCCGAAAAAAAAATTGAAATCATATTGTTGATTACAATTGTATTCGCAATGATTAGTTGCAATGAAACCGAAAAAAATGATGCAACTTCAGAAACAACAACTGGCAATTCTATAGAACTCTCTACGGCAACCTTGAAAGGAGATGAATTAATCAAAACCAACTTCGGTGATATTCAATTGAATCAAAGTTATCTTTCTAAAGAATCTTTAGCTAAACTGAATTAATCAGTCGGTTTTCAAAAATACCACTAAATATTACATTTGAATTGTAAATTCTTTAAAACCATATATAATGAAACGAATAAATTTAAGAGTACTGTATTTCACAACTACAGCTTTATTATTATCAACCTCTTTTGAATCTTGTAAAAGGAGTGATACTATTAACCAAGCAGAACAAGCAGATAAATTAGCTGGTATTGCGGTTCCAAGTATCGAAGAAACCAAAGCCATCGCTCAAGAAGCCTTTGTTTACGGATTGCCAATTGTGATGAACTATGCAATCATGTATGAATATTCAGTTAATAAAAATTCGGGTCAATTCAAAGCGCCTTTCAATCAAATTCATAATGAACATCGTGTTTTTACTTTCGAAGATACTGCAATAGTTACTCCAAACAGTGATACTCCATATTCTATGCTTTGGCTGGATTTGCGTGCAGAACCTATTGTGATTTCAGTACCTGCAGTAGAAAAATCACGTTATTATTCTGTTCAATTAATAGATGGAAATACATATAACTACGGCTATATTGGTAGTCGGGCTACAGGTGTTGAAGCGGGAAATTATATTGTTGTTGGTCCAGGCTGGAAAGGAGAACTTCCTAAAGGAATAAAAAAAATGTTTAGATCGACTACTCCTTTTTCTGCCGCTGCATTCAGAACTCAACTTTTTAACGCTTCCGATATGCCTAATGTAATTAAAGTACAGTCTGGTTTTGTGGCGCAACCTCTTTCTAAATTTTTGCAAGAAACTGCCCCAGCAGCCACTCCAACAATTGATTTTTTTCCTGCAACGACTGGTGGAATCAAAGAAAATTTTTATCAATATTTAGATGCTGCATTAGCCTTTATTCCAGAAACTGCGGAGAACAAAGATATTCTTGCCAAAATGGCGACTATCGGTATTGGACCCAACAAGAAATTTGCTTTTTCGGATTTGTCTTTAGAGCACAAAGCGGCAATTTTATTAGCAATGAAAGCAGGGGATGATGCTATTACTAAATATTTGGCTGATGGTTCTAAACCAATAAATGGATGGAGTATAAAATCGCTTTTTGGAGATAGTGCTTTTTACAATGGCGATTGGCTTAAACGTGCCGCTGGTGCTAAAGCAGGTATTTATGGTAATGATGCTGTAGAAGCAGTGTATCCTATGACAAGGATAGATGCTAGTGGTCAAACGCTAGATGGTAGTAAACACAATTATACAATTACATTTAAGGCGGGAGAGTTTCCTCCAGTAAATGCTTTTTGGTCGGTTACGATGTATGATGGTAAAACTCAACTCTTAATCAAGAATCCAATCAATCGTTATTTAATTAATGCACCGATGTTGCCTAACATGAAGAAAAATACAGATGGGTCGTTGACATTGTACATTCAAAAAGACAGTCCGGGTGCTGCGAAAGAAAGCAATTGGCTTCCTGCTCCAGACGGAACAATTTATTTAGCCATGCGTTTGTATTGGCCAAAAACAGAAGCGCCTTCTATTTTTCCAGTAGGTTCAGGAACTTGGAGTCCTCCTGGAGTTGTTCAGGCGAATTAAAAAATTACTTAAAAACTTTGACTAAGTTAAAAACCCCTATTCTATTTCAAATGGAGTAGGGTTTTTTGTATATACATTGGTCCTAAATCACCTGAAGGAAAAGAAAGCAACTGGTTGCAAACCAACGAAGGTGAAGGCTGGTTTCCATTGATCAGAACGTATGGAACCGCGCAAGCATTGTTTGATAAAACTTGGAAGCCCGGAGATTAACCCACCCTCAGTGTCACCTGATAAGGGACACTGAGTCACAGTCAAAAAAAAAATGAAACCATGAAAAAATTTATCACTTTAATCATTTGCACTTTCTTATCCTTTACGATTAAAGCACAAAGCCCCCTTGGTGCTTGGGAATCCTATTCAACTTCTGAAAATGGTGACAAGCTAAGAATTGTTGTCATTTTTACTGAGGGCTATCAAGTATTGAGTGTCTACAATACAGCCACTGGAAAATTTATTCACGCGAATGGTGGTACATGGAAATTAGTAGGAGATACCATGACAGAAAAAGTAGAGTTTCATACGGATGATGCTGAACGCGTGGGAACCGAGAGTAGTTTTAAAGTTTCGATTACCGATAATTCTTTAGAGGTTGTAGGAACTGACATGAAATTAAATAGAATAGATAACGGTAAGCCGGGTGCGTTGCAGGGTGCGTGGTTAATGACCGGCAGGATACTAGATGGTAAAGAGCAATTGCGGGATACCAGTGGTCCCAGAAAAACCATGAAACTTTTATCAGGCACTCGGTTTCAATGGATCGCCTACAATACAGAAACAAAACAATTTATAGGAACTGGAGGAGGTACATACACCACAAAAAATGGTGAGTATGTTGAGAACATCGAATTCTTTTCGAAAGACGATTCCAAAGCGGGAATTAGTTTAAAATTTAAGTATGAATTGATTGATGGCAATTGGCACCACTCAGGGTTGTCCAGTAAAGGAGATCCTATCCATGAAATATGGAGTGTACGGAAATAATTTTCGGAGAAAGCATTAACAACAACAACTTATTTTATTTGCGATCGGATACAACGCTGGAAAAGACTAAGAATTAAAGGAAAATTTGAATACTTAAACGGCTAGTAAGAGTAGTCTGTGCACTATCCAAAGATTTTTTGTGCTACACAGCCTCACCTATCTTTACTTTTAATCACTTGCCGTCTGATCGTCATTTTATTTTTATATGATAGTCCGTTAGATATTCCGGTGATGTTGACCCCCCTTTTAAAGTATCCTTCACAGTAATGCTTGGACCTGACAATTTTACTTAATTTTTCTTAGACTTTCACCTTTCAGTTCAATTCGATGCGAAGTGTGTACTACTCTATCCAATATAGCATCAGCAATTGT